>CAJASX010000064.1 GCA_903944725.1 uncultured beta proteobacterium | reverse complement strand
TATTTAATTTAAATTATTTTTATCTTATCATTAATTTCTATTATCAAAGTTTTTTTAATGGCAAAGCATAGGTCCCCACAAGCGTTACTTTAAGTAACGCTCAAATGACCAAGCCCCCACTATTGCTAGTGAGGGTTTTTATATTGGTGGGCCCACCAGGACTTGAACCTGGGACCAAAGGATTCCAGTTGGGTTTGGTTTCCTAACTCCCTGGACTATACCTTCATCATATAAAAATATAAATCTTTTAACCTAGTGGTCGTGGGTTCCAATACTACTCTACCCCACTGCAATGCTAAGCATCACTCTGAGGGAAGCTTTTACTCTTTAATTAATTGTTACCTTCAACAAACCAAAGATGGTGCCAAGCCAAATAGTTCCATCGGCACTCAATGAAAGACCCGAATAATAATTGTTATACCGAAGTTGTCCATCGCTAGTCTTATTGGTAAAAATCACCTTATTCAGATCAGTGGCATCAAGTCCTGTTATATACCAGCCTTCTTCAGTTTTGTTATAGGTATAAATAATATTTGACACTAAACTTACTTTAGAGACGATTGAGGGCACGCGGATTGTATTATTCACACTTGCAACAGTAAATACACCACTTGGTGTCAGATTCATTCTAGCAAAGCCAGGCTGAGTTACATTAGAGCCAAAGGTACTTAAGGATGTATCGTTACCGTAATTATTTTCAGCATAAATATCGATACTGCTGCCATCAGCATTTGCAGCAACAATCAACGAATTTTCATCGCTCACTAGGGCATTTTGACCAAAGGGTGCGACTTGTGCAAATAGCCTTTGTTCCCCTTCACCAAGAGTAGCTTCGGCTCTATAAACATTTACATTCATATACTGCGCATTATCAGCAATCGTTACAAATCGTCGGTTATTCATATTGAAGATAGTTGGTGATGAGCCTGACCCCCAACTTACCTGCCCTGACTTGACTCCAGCTCCCCTATCATATGCGGCCTTCCACACAATACTAGGGGTGCCATTTGATGATGCGCCAAATCGATATACGTTATATGTCGACAAAATATAAACGCCAGATGCTCCATCAGTAGTATCACCCTGATCAATTGAATGTGAATTGGCTATTTTCTCTAAACCTGAAGTGCCTGGATTGGATGAAGCACTATTGAGGTTAAGCCAACTAATCTTTCCGGCGGTTGTAACTGTTCCCACGACTCCCTGGGCAGTTGTAAACCAGATATTTCCAAGCTTATCTGGTACTACAGCATAAAGACTACTATTGGGTACCGTTACTGCGCCACCTGTTCCAGTAATGTTGTAAGTTGCATTACTAACATACGAATCGATCCCGCCTGCAGTTGATTTCACTCGAAGTAAGACTTGAATAGTCCCATCAGGCAGCGCTACCACCATACGATATTGGTTATCTTGGTAAAAATACCCTGCACCACCAAAATCAACTCCAGATTGATCAGAGCTAACGAGTTTTTCGAATGAAAATATGGCAAGAAGCCCTAAGGTATTTCGGTCAAGAGTGACCACATACCGAGTTGTAGAGGTTGTATTGGGCCCAGCTGGTAAACCAGCGCACACAGTCTGAATATTGCCATCGGCATCAAACGCGATCGACGCACATTCGCCAAGGGTAATGGTTTTTGATTGGCCTGTTGCAGGATCCTTATAACTAACTACCTCAATAAGACTGACAGTTGCCTGCCCCTGCTTCGACGGCCCAGCAAAGTTATAACTATCACTGAGATAAGAGTCATTATGGATATTATTGCCAGGATTTGGCGACATATAGGGGTTTTGCCACACGTTATAAGGCCTAGATGAAGAGGAAGATGAGGAGTCTCCACTGCATGCATGTAAACCAATGGTAGCTAAAGCAAGTAATACAATACAGCCGATTCTTTTATTAAAAATTGTTCTCATAGCGACCATTCCCAGGGGTTAATAGCGTGTTCTTAAAGTAATTTCAATTTAACAAAATTCTCTGCCCGCCCTCTTGCTGCGGTTTGCTAAAAAAAATTATTTTCATGATACCAAATTATTATTGATTTTATTATTCATTGATAAGTGAATGCCCCCCCTTACAAGCGTTACTTAAAGTAACGCTCAAAAGACCGAACCCCCACTATGGCTAGTGAGGGTTTTTTATGGTGGGCCCACCAGGACTTGAACCTGGGACCAAAGGATTATGCTTACCACTTCAGTTTTCACTGCCTGTTTCCAGTTTGTAGTCTGGACTGTCTCTTGTCTTTACGACCTACCCGTACAGTCTCTACACCTTCTAAGCATTACTGCCTAGCTTGGCTCGGGATTACCACGCTGTTACACAGAGGCTTCCCCGAATTTGAGTAGTTCTACATACGAGCAGAGCAAACTTACTCATATGCAACCCACTAGCAATAAACCCTGGCACTTTTG
>CAJASX010000063.1 GCA_903944725.1 uncultured beta proteobacterium | reverse complement strand
GGGTGGTGCGGCCTATTTGGTCTCTAAGGCAATCAAACAGGCGAAAGTGGTCGGCTTTGCAGACCTAGGCATGGAGGCGATTTATGAATTTGATGTCGAAGATATGCCAGTGACGGTGGCTGTTGACTCGACTGGGGTGTCAATGCATCAGGCGGGTCCGCGCCATTGGCAGACGCGTATCGGCTTAATTCCGATTACCGAACTGCACAGCGCAGCCGAATCACCTTAAACGCTAAGCACAGAGATTACTTTCAGTGGCGCTGATTGGTGTATTTGATTCTGGTGTCGGTGGGCTATCTATTTTAGATGAAGCTCTCAGGCAATTGCCCCAACACAATTTTATTTATTTAGCCGACTCAGCTAATGCACCTTATGGTGAAAAATCAGCCGATTGGATTGCGCTGCGCAGCCTTAAGTTGTGCCGCTATTTAGTCGAGCAAGGCTGTGAAGCAATTGTAGTCGCTTGTAATACTGCTACCGCCGAAGCAATTGCACAAATTCGGCTAGCTTTGCCAAACATTCCCATTATTGGTGTCGAGCCAGGCATTAAACCTGCAGCGATGCAAACCCAAAATGGCATTGTGGGAGTTCTCGCCACTCAAGCAACATTAAATAGCGATAAATTTAACGCCCTGCTAGCAACCTTACCAGCCAATTGCCGATTTATTAAACAAGCTGGCGCTGGCTTAGTGCCGCTCATTGAAGCTGGTCAAATTGATAGTGATGCTACCTTAACTTTGCTCGAGCAGCATCTTACGCCGATTCGTTTAGCGGGTGCCGATACTTTGGTGTTAGGCTGCACCCATTATCCTTTTTTAAGCCCATTAATTCGCAAAATAATCGGTAATAAAATTAATTTAATTGATACGGGTGATGCGGTTATCAAACAATTAGCGCGCCAATTACTATTGCAAATGCCCAGCCGAAATAGTTCAAATCAAGCTGATGATGCGAACTTAGGCACGCTCACCCTCATCACTACTGGCGATAACAATAAACTGCTGCACATGAGCGAACAACTTCTAAAATCTTCATTGCAACTACGCCAAGTTGGCACGCAACAGCTGCTGCGGTAATCAAGAGATTCGTCAACAGATTCCAATGAGTACTACCCCCAATACTTCAGCTAGGCGCCGCTTCTTATTGATTAGTCGCGATGAGTGGATCATCATTGTAATTGTGGTGCTGGTTCATGCATTGCTATTTGTCGTACCCTACCTTGAATTCCCTTACGAAAAAAAAGCTCCTCCCGATGACACTCGCGTCATGGCTAATTTAGTCAGCCCTGAACCCACTAAAGCCGACACCCCCAAGCCACCTGCTCCTCAACCCAAACCCAAAAAGGAAGAGCAAGCAAAAAAACCAGTTGAACCGAAAACCGCAGAAGTGCCATCTCCAAAACAAGCTGAACAGCCCCCCACTCCCCAAAATAAGGCTACCGAATCACCTATTTCAAATGCAGCTGTAGCGCCCTCCTCTAGCGGTGGGGCAAGCGGTACGCCAATTCAGACTGATATTGGTAAACTAGTTGTTTTATATCAACCCGATGCCGATCCGTATTACCCTTCATTCTCTAAACGTGCTGGTGAACAAGGTTCGGTAGTAGTGCGACTCCTTATTAACGAAAGTGGGGAAGTTTACGAAGTAGCCTTATTGCAATCGAGTACTTTTCAACGCTTAGACCGGGCAGCAATCGAAATTGGTCGGCGTTATCGCTTTAAACCTTTTTTAGTGAATGGCGCACCAGTAAAAATTTCAACTAACTTACTTATTAAATTTAACTTAAAGTAATTAACATTATGAATACTGCATTTGGCATGGCAAATCTGTGGCTTGAAGGCGATGCAATTACGCGCTTTGTTGCGGTTCTTTTAATCGCTCTGTCGATAATCACTTGGGTTATTTTGTTGTCGCGTTACTGGAGCTTGCGTAAATTACGGCAAGTCAAACTACAAACAGAGCAATTTTGGCGCGCTACTTCTTTCGATGATGGCCTTAATAGTTTTACTGACCCCAGCATCAATCCCTATTACTTTATTGCTAAAGGTGGTGCCAATGCCTCGACCCATCATCAAAACCAAATGTCGAGTCGCCGTGAATTACTACAAACCTTAAATTATTCTGAATGGATGGCGCGCTCGATCAAAACTAGTGTTGATCGCTGTGCAGGCCAACTACAAAAGGGTCTCACCTTTCTAGGTTCAACTGGTGCAGTAGCCCCTTTTATTGGCCTCTTTGGAACAGTCTGGGGCATCTATCATGCGCTTATTGCAATTAGTAGCTCGGGCAGTGCGCAGCTGGATCAGGTTGCGGGCCCTATTGGCGAATCGCTCATCATGACTGCTCTTGGTTTAGCCGTGGCAATACCAGCAGTATTGGGCTTTAACGCAATTAATCGGGCTAATAAATTAATCATGGCCGACCTTAATCGATTTGGCAATGATTTACTGGCTTACTTTGTTACCGGCGCACGTGTTGTCAACCCTGAAATCGAAGCCTAATCATGTCATTTAATCAGCTCTCTAACGAGGAAGATGATTCCAGCATCATGGCAGAAATTAATATGACCCCCATGGTCGACATCATGCTGGTTTTATTGATCATTTTTATCATTACCCTGCCTGTGATTCAGCAAGCCGTAAAGGTCGAACTGCCCAAAGCCAATAGTGTTCGCAATGAAATTAAACCCGAGTCGGTTCAACTCACAATTAATGCTACAGGGCAAATTTTTTGGAATAGCGCCCCCATTGACCTAAAAACCTTTACGGGCTATGCTGAAAACGCTGCCAAGAAAGAGCCGCAGCCTGAAATTAATTTGCGTGCAGATAAAGCTGTGCGTTATGAAAATGTTGCTCAGGTCTTAGCTGCTTCGCGACGCGCGGGTTTGACTAAATTAGGGTTTGTTACCGAGCCTGATTAAGCAGTTTGTTATACACTCACCCCAAGATCGTGCAGAGACCTATTTTTAGTGAATAAACAGGAGTACTCCTATGGCAAGTCAAAAGCTGCTAATTTTTACCACTCTATTTGCTACTAGTTTTGCTGTCTATGGACAAAGTTCTCAATTTATTGGCGCCTATGGGCAAATTGGTATTGGCTATCAAAGCGCTTCCCCTTCCTTTTCTAACACTTCACTTACATCGGCAGGTCAAACTCTTACTCCGAATATTTCCGCCTCAAATGGCACCGGCTTTACTGGCGCCATTTCAGCAGGCTATAACTTTCAACTCGCGCCCCATTTTCTGCTGGGTTTAGGAGTTGATTTCAATCCTATAGCCAGCCCAAATGCTACCGCAACTGCAAGTTATAAAGGAATACAGGGCAGCTACCAGCAATCTGCATCGGTGCACATCAATAATTCACTTAACCTTTTTGTTATGCCGGCAATTGCTCTTGATCCCAGTAAATTACTTTATGGCAAAGTAGGATATTCGGGCGCTAGCGCCAATGGAGTGGATACTGATTTTTATATGGCTGGATATTCACTCGGGCTTGGTTACAAGCAAATAATTAAAAACGGGTGGTATGGTTTTGGTGAATTTAACTATGCCAATTATGGTAGCCTCAGTCGCTCGATTACTGGCACGCTGGTAAGCCCTACTGGTCTTCGCACTGCGGCAACCTTGAGCTCTACAGTTAGTGCGAGTTCTTCAAATCTCCTGATTGGTATTGGCTATCAATTCTAAAATTTATTGTTTAGTGGGCATCTCTCTAACTAACTTATAGGCTACTGAGTATTTATAAATATTACTCACATACTGCACAGTCTCACTGCCAACCCGCTCTGCCACAATTCTTTCGACATTATCAAACCAGATATTAGGATCAAGGTCGCGCTTAGCCGCCTCTAAACGCATCTGCTGTATCTTACTAGGTCCAGCGTTATAGGCAGCAAATGCAAATAAAACTTTATCAAGCTCAGTCATGGCTTCGTTAGCATAATACTTTTCTATTAAGTAGCGCACATACTTAACGCCACCATTAATATTGTTATTGAGGTTATGAATATCTCCAACCTTTAATTCTTTCCCTGTTGCTGGCATCAATTGCATTACCCCAATTGCACCCACTCGACTCTTCACGTTTTGATCAAGCCTAGATTCTTGGTAACCCTGTGCGGTCATCAATAACCAATCAATCTTATATTGATCGCCATACTGTTGAAAAATGCCTGCCATCGAATTAAATTTTTCAATTTCTTGGGGACTCGTTGCGGTCTTAACCCACTTTACTGACTTTAAATAGCTCTGTAATTTTTGATTACCAAAACTAGTGCCAATTTTATTTTTATCGGTAAAAGCATCAAGCGCAAGCTTTAACTGCGGCGATTTTTTACGAAAGGCAAAAGCAATGTCGCCGCCACTGCGAATCACTAAATCTTCGTGTATTTGAATATTGGGAAAAATATTTTTCCAAAATTGGGCTAAATAGAGATCACTTACGGTAATTTGTACTAAATCGGCCTGAACCATTTCTAAGATATCATCAGTCTCAAAAATTCCTGGGGCTTCTTTAATGCTGATGGGCGCTAATTTTTCTTTAGAAAAATCTACATTAACCTGCTTAATGCTCTGGTAATAGCTCGTAGTTGGATTAACAAATACCATTTTTCCTGATAAATCTTCAAGCTTATTTAATACAGGGCCTTTTGCCGAACTAACAATTACTTCTTTAACACCTTTTGCAATGGGAGTTGAAAAATCAACTTGCGCTTCACGCTCGGGAGTAATGGTAAAGTTGGCAGCAATTATGTCGCCACGGCCAGCGACTAAACTTGGTATTAGCTGATTGCGGGTAGTCGGTATGAAAATAAAGTGTAAGCGTAAATTTTTCTTAGCGTATTTTGCATTTAAATCCTTTTCAAACTCCATCATCATGTCGTACATCAATCCCCTTTGCTGACCACCTTTATCAAGGAAGTACAAGGTTTTGTTGTAGGGCACTAAAACCCGAATAATGCGGCGCTTCACCATACCATCTAAGTCGCCGATCCAAACTTGATTAGGCGACCTAATTGTTAGGTGATCGTTAGGCAGAGCTTTTGCCAGCGCTAACTGGCAAAAAAGAATACCACTAATCAGTAAGCCAGCAAGAGAAAATCGCTTTAGCGTCATATGCAGAGTAATTACCACAATTTGGTGCCCGAGGCCGGAATCGAACCGGCACGACCGTTTTATGGTCGGCAGATTTTAAGTCTGCTGTGTCTACCGATTTCACCACTCGGGCTAACTACGAAGATACGAATACTAACATTTTCAGCCCTTGAACTTGAAAAAATGATGCTTTTCAAGCCTAAAATAGCCGCATGATTCAGTCCCGCCATCGCTCTCGTGCCCGTTCCTTCATTCGCATCACCTTATTTACCGCCGTAGCCCTGCTAGCCCTGTTGGTCCTTATTGTGGCGGTCTATTTGCTCTTTGCCAATACTGAGCCTAGTGGAAAGCGGGTTATTAAGGGCTTAAATGAGGCAGTCTCGATTCAATTTGACGCCAATGATATTCCCCATATCAAAGCAAAAAATTCCAGTGATGCCCTCTTTGCCTTGGGCTACTTACATGCTAGCGAACGCTCATGGCAAATGGAATTTAATCGACGACTCGCTTCTGGCCGGTTATCTGAAATTTTGGGTGAAGAAACCGTCAAAATTGATCGCTTTATGCGCACCTTAGGCATTAAACATGCCGCTGAAAATCAACTAGAGCGGTATCCAATTGAAGTCAAACGCCTTTTGCAAGCCTATGCCGATGGGGTTAATGCAGGTAATGTCAATTTGGGCTGGGCTTTGCCCCTCGAATATTTTTTAACGCGCTCTAAACCTGGTTATTTTTCAGCTGCAGACAGCGTTGCTTGGATGCTTGTGATGGCGCTTGACTTAGGGGGTAATTGGCAAAAAGAATTGCAACGCCTAGGGCTTGCTCAATACCTTACTACCTCACAAGTATGGGAAGTAATTCCACCCTACCCCGATACAAAACCAGTGAGTAATGTTGATTTTGCGAAACTCTATCAAGACCTACAAGTTTATCCAGCAAGCAAAATATCTCAGCTCAATCAATTGCCTCACCTACCTCAAGCACAACTGCCACACTTTTTACAGAATAAAACTGATTTACAACTCAGTCATTTTTTACCAGGTGGCAAAGAGGGTATGGGTTCAAATAACTGGGTACTCAGTGGTAATAAAACCGCGAGTGGAAAACCGCTTTTAGCAAATGACCCTCACCTAGGCCTAAGCACCCCATCAGCTTGGTATTTTGTGCATATCGATGCACCTAAATTACAAGTGATTGGCGGATCCATGCCAGGAATACCTGCGGTCATTGTTGGCAGAACTAAGCAAATTGCTTGGGGCTTTACCAATACCAACCCCGATGTACAAGATTTATATCTAGAGCAATTAGACTCTAAAAATAGCGGCCTCTACCGTGGACCAGATGGACCGCTTGCGTTTCGGGTACGTGAAGAAATTATTGATATTAAAGGGCAAAATGCCTTGCGCTTTGTTGTTAAAGAAAGTCGCCATGGGCCGATTATTTCTGACGCCTATGAACGAGCTAAAAATACCATTGATGTAAATCGGTATGCTCTTGCACTGCGCTGGACTGCGCTCGATTTAGAAAATCGATCACTTGCAACCCTGCTTGAAATGAATCGCGCTGAATCGATCGATGCATTAAAAAATAGTCTGCGCAATTTTTATGCGCCGATGCAAAATATTGTGATGGCTGATGCTGCAGGCAACATTGCTTTTCAAGTTGCAGGGGTCGCCCCTAAAAGAATTTTGCACCAAGGTTTATATGGCATTGCCCCCGCACCAGGCTGGGACCGCCAATATGACTGGACAAGCTACATCCCATTTGAACAATTGCCAGCGAGCACTAACCCTGCTGAAGGCTGGCTTGCAACTGCGAATCAACAAGTTCTTGCTGACAATAACTCTAACCCCCTAACAGCCGATTGGGAGCTGCCGTTTCGTTACAACCGCATTAAGCAATTACTAGAAGCACAAAATAAACATGATCTAAATTCGATGCGCGCTATACAAGGAGATACCTTGTCACTTGGCGCAACGCCTCTGCTTGCGCTGTTTAAAGGCATACAATCGAATCATCCATTAAGCGCTAGTGCTAAGCAAATCACAAATTCATTTGCTGGCGACATGGTTGCTAATTCAGCGGCTCCCACCATCTTTAATGCTTGGGCCGATCAACTTACCCGATTACTATTTTCACGCTTAGGCGATTTATTCGAGCAGGAATATGGTAAGCGACAATTTCGTGAAGCCTTAATTTTACAAATAGCCAATCCAAATAGCCCGTGGTGCGACCAGCCAACTACCACTACAGTTGAAAATTGCGCTGATACCGCCAAACTTGCCTATGATTTAGCTTTGGATCAACTCAGTAGCGCATTCGCAGCCGACCCACAAAAATGGCTTTGGGGGCAAGCTCACCTAGCTATTGCTGAACATCGCCCCTTTAGTAAAGTTCCCTTGCTAAATAAAATCTTTAACCTCGTAAATCCGTTTCCAGGTGATAGCTTTTCAGTGAATGTAGGACGACTTGAATTAGGTAAATCAAAGCAGCCGTATGCTACTAAGCAAGCGGCTAGCATGCGGATTATTTTTGATTTTGCTAATTTAGATCAGTCCACTTTTATTTATCCTACCGGCCAGTCGGGCTGGGTGCAGAGTAGCCGTTACCGGAACTTTAATGCTTTGTGGGCTAACAATGAGGCACTACCCCTTACCACCAAGCCCTCTGCTTATTCGCGTCAACTTGACCTCACCCCTAAATGACAATGCTGTATAAAATGGCTAAATTGAAATACCCCTTTAATAATAGAAAGATTCTAATGAAAAAATTACTTGTTCTGGCTGGCTGTTTGGCTCTTTTGCCCTGCGCCCCAGCGTTGGCTGCTTGGCAAGAAATTGGCTTTAATGATCAGGTCACTATTTATGTCGATATCACCACTATTAAGGTCGATGGCGATAACATTCAAATGGTTTCAATGTTAGATTTGAAAACCCCAGGTAAAGACCCAAAAACTAATAAAGCCTTGAGCTCGATCATTGGACTCAATGAATTTGCCTGTGGCAAGCAACAATATCGCCCATTAGAAGTGAAGTTATTTACGGGCAATAAAGGGGCTGGCACCCTTATTTCTGATGAAAAATTAAGCAATAGCCCTTATGAGCAAATTGTTAGTGGCTCGTGGGTAGTGGGGGTATATAAAACCGCCTGTGGTATTAAATAAGCGCCAATCTCAGTCTTTCTATCGCGCTTTGCTGCTGCTAGGCTTTTTGCTGCAAGGCTCTGCCTGCGCCCTGCCAGCAGCGCTCTTTGCTAGCGGCACTTCTTCAGCTACCGCCACTGCCACCGCCTACCCTATAACAACTGCTGGCGTAGCTACTACCGTGACCACTGGTAAATCGCCTACCGAACATGCTATCTCACAATTAACTCAAAAGGATTGCAGCTTGTTTCATCTTTTTACTTTTGATAAGGACTTTTGTGTCGATATACCAGCCGTTATCATGATTGATAAAAGCACCCCTTATCGGCTTCGCTAGCGCCATTAAGCCCCCAGCTTTATTTGGCGCTATCATTATAAAAATAATAAAATCTAGAAAGAGACGATTTGAAAACCTACAATATTGCATCGATTCCAGGCGATGGAATTGGCAAAGAAGTCATTCCTGAATGTGAAATTGTTTTACAGGCGCTAGCAGCTAATCAACAAATTGCCTTTGACTTTGAGCACTTTGATTGGGGAGGTGATTACTATCGCCTACATGGCAAAATGATGCCCGATGATGGCCTAGAGCCACTGCGTAATAAAGATGCAATTTTGTTTGGCTCAGCTGGTGACCCAAATATTCCTGACCATATAACCTTATGGGGCTTGCGCCTCAAAATTTGCCAAGGGTTTGATCAATATGCCAATGTGCGACCAACCCGAATTTTACCCGGCATTCAAACACCGTTGCGGCATTGCAAACCCAATCAGCTCGATTGGGTCATTGTCCGTGAAAATTCCGAAGGAGAGTACGCAGGTTTAGGTGGCAGAGCTCATCAAGGGCATCCAATTGAGGTAGCTTCTGATATGAGTATTCTGACCCGCGTTGGGGTTGAACGCATTCAACGTTTTGCTTTTAAGCTTGCTCAATCGCGCCCCCGTAAACACCTTACAGTAATTACTAAATCAAATGCCCAACGCCATGCCATGGTGATGTGGGATGAAATAGCCCGCGAAATTGCGCGCGAGTTTCCCGATGTAACTTGGGATAAAGAACTTGTTGATGCGGCTACCGCCCGTATGGTTAATCGCCCTGAATCACTCGATACCATTGTTGCCACCAATCTTCATGCCGATGTTTTAAGTGATTTAGCTGCAGCGCTTGCAGGTAGCCTAGGTATTGCACCCACTGGCAATATTGACCCAGAACGTCGCTATCCATCGATGTTTGAGCCCATTCATGGTTCTGCCTTTGACATTATGGGTAAAGGCTTAGCTAACCCGATAGGTACTTTTTGGTCTGCCGTGATGATGCTTAACCATTTGGGTGAACCAGTACTTGCACACAAACTAATGCAGGCAATCGAAGCAGTTACTGCCAATCCTAAATTACATACCCGCGATTTAGGCGGTAATGCCATAATGAAAGATGTAACTAATGCAGTTTGTCAGGAGATATCTCAATGAAAATCAACCGCCTTATCGATCTATTGCTCCCTTTTGTTGTTTCACTTGTAAGCTTCAGTGCTGTAGCACAACCGCTACCTGATAAAACCATTCAATACATTATTCCTTTTCCGGCTGCAGGCGAATCAGATTTAGTAGCTCGCTTACAGGCCGATGTTTCTGCTAAAAAATATAACCAACCGATGATTGTGGTCAACCGGGCTGGTGCAGGTGGCGCCTTAGTTTGGTCGCAACTCAATACCTATGCAGCCGATGGCACAATCGTTGCTGGTGTCAACATTCCGCATATTATTTTGCAGCCGCTCGAGCCAAGCACCCAATACAAAACCGATGATATTAATGCAATTTATTACTATCACTTTACCCCCGATGCATTAATGGTCTCAGCTGATAGCCCCTATAAAACCTATCAAGAATTTATCGTTGCTGCCAAAAAGAATCCAGGAAAAATGACCCTCGCAGGCTCAGCCCAATTTTCTGCCAATCACATGGCTACTGAACGACTCAATAAATTAGCTGGCGTTAATGTGCAATATATTCCCTTTAAGGGAACGGGTGATTTAATTTCCTCTCTAATTGGCATGCACGTAGATGGCGCCATGGGGTATTTACCTTTAGCGATTCAGCAAAAAGGCAAAGTCCGTACGCTTGCAGTTGCAACCGAAAAACGGCATCCCTCGCTACCCGATGTACCCACCTTTAAAGAATTAGGCTTAAATTGGGTTGATGGTGCCTATCGGGGCGTTGCCATGCCTAAAGCAACACCCAAAGCATTGCAACAGAAAATGTCAGATTATTTTGCGCTCTTGAATGCCGATGCAGACAATAAAAAACGGCTTGAAGAAGCTGGGTTTGTCTTGGTTGACATTCCAGTCAACAAAATACCTGGATTTATGAAAGAAAAGACTCCTGGCGCCATGGAAGACGCCAAGAATGCAGGCTTACTTAAATAGAATGGTCAACTAAACTCTGGCGGCCTTGACTACGCATTTAGCCAGTTGATCAAAATAGTTGCAGGTCTTTTGAGTTGGCTGAATATATTTTCTGCGGCCATCACTAGAGTCGGGAACAATTTTTACAAAACCCTTTTTCTTTAATTGCTTTAAGCGACCATGTAGAGTAGCCTGCGAAGCAATTTTTTTTAAAGAAATAGCATCAGCAATTAAAATGGGCTGCTCTTTATTCCAACGCAATGCCAAGGCACTTAAGACCTCACGCTCAATTAAGTCAAGGCTAGGTGCTGCGGGTGATAATTCAATGCTCTTAGTTAAGTTCAGGTAACGAAGATAAGCTGCGCTTGATTTCATAGTAGATAAAAATCCAAAGTTGTGAGGGTCTCTAACTATAACATTATCTCGATATTTTTTCAGCCGTTGCCTTTCTAAAGTTGGCAAAAGAAAGTACTCAAAGTTTCTTATTTTTAGCGCTTTTAGAACATATCGAAAATATAGTCATTCTCTCGAAAAATGAGGGTGAATTAGCGCACCCGCAATCTCAGCTCAGTCGGCATTTATCACTTATTCTAGAATTTTTAGAATACTTAATTGAAAGCGCTCATTAGCTGATCTGTCAGCAAAAGAATAAGCAAACTGTAAATAACGAAAATGCTTACCATTAAGGCCAGTAGCCCAGTTGCCGAAAGATGACTAATTAAATCGGTCATGATTTAATGCCAGCTTATCCTATTTAATAAAATCAATAAATAGTCTATAGTACACGCATGGCTTTAATTAAAACAACTCCTACTACGCGCTCGATCGACGATGTCGATTTGGTTAGCTTAAGTTATGTAAGTGAGCTCTGTCATCCCTTTGAAACCCTTGAATTAATGCAATTAGTTGACCTTGCTATTGCTCGCAATGGCAGTCTAAATATTACGGGCGTTTTATCTTGCGAGAGCAATCGGTTTAGTCAAATAATTGAAGGGCCCGCTTCTGCTATTGAGTTGCTTTGGAACTCAATTAAAAAAGATGAGCGTCATTGCAATATCTTTTCACTTGGGATAAAAAAGATTAAGCAACGTTCCTTTGCAAACTGGTCGATGCGCTTAATCGATGGTAAACAAATGGCTACTTTTGACCCCAAATTAAAAAGCCTCATAGCAAAATAGTCTGCGTTAGCTGCTGGCTAAATGCCAACGTCGTTCATAATGTAAGAGGTGGGGCGAACGACGGGGCTCGAACCCGCGACAACCAGAATCACAATCTGGGACTCTACCAACTGAGCTACGTCCGCCGTTGTAGAAGGATAAATTATAGCCTTTTGCCAAAATACCTCCCAAACTAGCCCGTTTCTGCGCTTTCAAACTCAAAGGCAGCCCAATCGCCTAACTCAAGACTGGCCTCAAGAAAAAAATCAGCAATAGCCGCTTTGCTTTGTACCCGAGCTAAGGCATGATGGTTTGATAAGCGTTGCCGCCAATAACGCGAGCCCGCACGCCCATGAGCTAAACCAATAATATGGCGGGTTAGAACCCCTAAATAAAATGGCTTGCCTGCTTGAGCGCACCACTCAAACCAAGCTTGGGCTTGGCGTATCAAACCAATTTGAATGCGGTGCCATTCAGTTTCGCTAAGTAAATAACCAGCTGCCTCTCCCTCACTCTCGAGTAAGACATCCCAGCCCAATAACATGGCAGGAAAATGATAAGCAGAGCGCCCCACCATAAAACCATCGAACTCTTGCCAATGGCCAGCAATTTGTGCATTATTTTCGAGGCCGCCATTTAGTAAAACCTTGAGAGCTGGAAAATGGCGCTGGGCATCCCGCCGCAATTGTGCTGCTACTGCATAATGAAGTGGTGGTTTGGTACGATTTTCTTTGGGCGATAAGCCCTTTAACACTGCATTACGAGCATGAATCGTAATTTGCTGGGCCCCTGCATCGGCCACTGCCAAAATAAAGTTGAGTGCAAATTGATAATCATTTGGCGATGCAGATGCATCCATTTGATTTAGGCCCAAACGTTGTTTTACTGAAATAGGTAAATGCGTAGCCTGGCACATAGCACGCACGCATTGAGCAACTAATTCGGGTTCAGCCATTAAGCATGCACCAAACGAGCCGCGCTGAACCCGCTCTGAAGGACAACCGCAATTCAAATCAATTTCAGCATAGCCCCACTGCTCAGCCAAGACTGCGCAACGGGCCAAATCATCTGGCTCACTGCCGCCCAATTGCAGCACTAGGGGCTGCTCTGCTGCCGAATAGTCTAAGTGGCGGGGAATATCGCCTTGCAATAAGGCTGCTGTTGTGACCATCTCGCTATAGAGAACTGCTTCTTTTGATAATTGCCGATGGAATGATCGGCAATGCCGATCAGTCCAATCCATCATCGGCGCAACTGCTAAGCGTTTACTCGCGGGAGGCTTTCTTGCGCTCATGCTCTTTCAGATACCGTTTACGTACCCGTACACTTTTGGGGGTCACTTCAACTAGTTCATCATCACTAATAAACTCAACTGCATATTCCAAAGTTAAATCAATTGGTGTGACAAGACGAACAGCTTCATCGGTTCCAGATGAGCGCACGTTGGTTAATTGTTTGCCCTTAATGGGGTTTACAACAATGTCGTTATCGCGACTATGAATACCAATAACCATGCCTTCATAAACAGGGCTACCATGACTGACAAACATCCGACCACGATCTTGTAACTTCCATATTGCATACGCAACGGCTTCGCCATCATCTTGGCTGATTAATACCCCGTTATGGCGCTCACCTAAAATACCATCTTTGGCAGGGTAGTAAGCATCGAAGGTATGGCTTAGTAAACCATTACCTCGGGTCATGGTCATAAAATCACCTTGAAAACCAATTAAGCCGCGTGCTGGAATTCGGTACTCTAAGCGTGTTCGACCTTTACCATCGCTGACCATATCAAGCAATTCGCCTTTACGCTTACCCAACTCTTCCATCACGCTACCCTGCGTAGCATCTTCTACATCAACAGTTAAGTTTTCAAAAGGTTCCATTTTCACGCCATCTTCTTCGTGGAAGACTACGCGCGGGCGAGATACAGCCATTTCAAAACCTTCGCGGCGCATTGTTTCAACCAAAATCGTTAAATGCAATTCGCCGCGACCTGAAACCTCAAAGACAGTATCGTCATCGGTTTCACGAACACGTAAAGCCATATTTGACTTTAATTCACGGTCTAAACGCTCACGAATTTGCCGGCTAGTGACAAACTTGCCTTCGCGACCTGCTAATGGGCTGGTATTCACCATAAAGTTCATGGTTAAAGTAGGCTCATCTATTTTCAGCATCGGTAATGGGTCTGGGACATCAGGGGCACAAATAGTGGTTCCAATCGCTAAATCGTCAATACCATTCACTAAAGCAATATCACCAGCAATAGCTTCATCAACTACCTCACGCTCAAGCCCTTTAAATTTAAGGACTTGATTCACTTTACCCTTAAATGGCAAGCCATCGGGCCCATTCATACAAATGACTTCCATACCTGGCTTCACGCGTCCACGATTGACTCGACCAATACCAATTTTGCCAACATAACTGTTGTAATCAATTGAAGAAATTTGAAATTGCAAAGCGCCATCTGGATCATCATCACGAACTGGCACATACTCTAAAACGGCGTCGAATAAAGGGCGCATGTCACCCGAGCGAACATCCTCGGTAAGTCCAGCGTAGCCATTTAAGCCTGAAGCAAAGATCACTGGAAAATCAAGCTGTTCTTCAGTAGCGCCTAATTTGTCAAATAATTCAAAAGTGGCATTGATCACATAATCACAACGGGCACCAGGGCGGTCGACTTTATTCACTACAACGATTGGCTTTAATCCAAGAGCTAACGCTTTTTTGGTTACGAAGCGGGTTTGGGGCATAGGGCCCTCAACTGCATCGACCAATAACAATACGCCATCCACCATTGAGAGAACGCGTTCTACTTCGCCGCCAAAGTCGGCGTGACCAGGGGTATCAACAATATTGATATGAGTACCGTCATACTCAACTGCACAATTTTTTGACAAAATCGTAATACCCCGCTCTCTCTCAAGATCGTTAGAATCCATCACGCGTTCAGTCATTTTTTCATTACTTCGGAAAGTGCCAGACTGGCGCAGTAGTTGATCAACAAGGGTAGTTTTACCGTGATCAACGTGAGCAATGATGGCGATATTACGAAGGGCGCGTTTGGTCATGAAATACTTCTATCTAAAAAGAACATAAATTAAGAAACTTGTGAAATAAGGCGTCGCGGATGCAGGACGCCAGAGCGCCAGTCGGCAGTACCAATAAAATTATGGGGGGCAGATGTAGCGCGATAGATACGTACTAAGGCGTCGGCCCAAGGAAAGGCATTACTAAGAGCTAAGGGAACACGTTGGCCAAGGCCAAGCCGTTTTGCTTGGAGTTCATCAAGAGTTAATTGCGGCAGGGTCTGCAATAAGGCATCAATAGGGAGTAGATCAACGCCCTTTTCAGCCCCCTTAGACTGCAAGGTCTCTAAGGTAATCGATTGCTGTAACGATAAATGACCCACTGCAGTTCGGCGTAAACCGACTAAATGAGCACCGCAACCTAACGCAGTACCGAGATCTTCGGCCAAGACGCGAATATAGGTGCCTTTGCTACAACTTACCTCTAGGGTCGCTTCGGGCCAGTTAACTGCAGTCCAACGAATTGCATGAATCGTAATCCCACGTGCGGGGCGCTCTAGCTCAACCCCAGCGCGTGCATATTCATACAGGGGTTTTCCATCTCGCTTAAGTGCTGAATACATTGGTGGTACTTGCGTAATACAGCCTGTAAATTTTGGTAAGAGCGCCTCTAAGCAAATTTGCCTAGCTATATCGTCTGCGAATACTGGTAAAGCTAATTGCTGAATGATTTCGCCTTCGGCGTCACCAGTAGAGGTGTGAGCTCCAAAACGAATTTGGGCAATATAAGTTTTATCTGCATCTAATAAATCTTGTGAATATTTGGTTGCCTCACCTAAGCAAACAGGCAAAAGCCCTGTTGCCATTGGATCAAGAGTACCAGTGTGCCCCGCTTTCTCGGCCTGTAAAGCCCTCTTTACAGCAGTGACCGCGCCTTGGGAACTAATGCCTGAAGGCTTATCTAGCAATACCACTCCATCAACCCGTTGTGACATAAGAATCTCAGTCTTCGTTTAATCTTTACTGTCGCCAGTTTGATGGCTTTGCACGGCTTGATCAATTAAACGCGACATCTCAATACCACGCTCAACCGAAGTGTCGTGCACAAAATGCAAAGTAGGAATCGTGTGAATATGTAGCCGTTTAAATAAAAGCGAATGTAAATAACCTGCTTTTTCTTGTAAAGCAACTAAAGCATGATCAGGCTGCGCGCCCAGCACAGTAAAAAAAACTTTGGCATGGGCTAAATCGGGCGATAACTCAACTCCTTGCAAGGTAATTAAACCTAAGGATTTATTACGCAATTCACGGGGAATAAGCTCAGCTAAATCGCGTTGAATTTGGTCAGCTAAACGCTCATTACGATGGGGGCTAGTTTTATGCATAGTGCCAGAAGTACCTTAAAGCGTTCTAGCAACTTCAGTGACTTCAAATACTTCGAGCTGATCGCCCTCTTGAATATCATTTTGGTTTTTTAGTGAAAGGCCGCACTCAAAGCCGCCTTTAACTTCTTTGACGTCATCTTTAAAGCGCTTCAGTGAATCTAATTCGCCAGTCCAGCTTACTACGTTATCGCGCAGTAAACGTACTTTTGAATTGCGTTTAATAACGCCTTCTAAAACCATACACCCTGCAATAGATCCAACCTTAGAAACTGTGAAGACCTGACGAATTTCAACTAAGCCAGTAATTTCTTCTTTCTTATCTGGCGTTAACATTCCGCCTAAAGCTAATTTAACCTCATCAACTGCATCATAAATAATATTATGATAGCGAATATCTACGCCATTATTTTCAGCCAATTTACGCGCTAACGCATCTGCGCGGGAGTTAAACCCAATAATGACTGCTTTCGAAGCCACTGCTAAGTTCACATCGGTTTCAGTGATACCGCCCACACCAGCATGCACAATTTGTACCTTCACTTCGGGAGTAGACAACTTTTGCAATGATTGCGATAAAGCCTCTTGCGACCCTTGTACATCGGCCTTAATAATAATTGGCAAGAGCTTAGCTTCAATTGCGCCTTCGCCCATGTTTTCCATTAGGGTTTCTAACTTAACAGCCTGCGCTTTAGCTAACTTCACATCGCGAAACTTTCCTTGGCGGAATAAGGCTATTTCACGTGCCTTGCGCTCATCTGGAACAACTTGAACTGCTTCACCAGCATCCGGCACTTCTGACAAGCCTTGAATTTCTACTGGAATTGAAGGGCCAGCCTCATTACAGGGTTTACCGTTTTCATCCAACATGGCACGCACCCGACCAAACGATGAGCCAGCTAACAACATGTCACCACGACGTAAAGTGCCCGATTGCACCAAAATAGTAGCTACTGGGCCTTTACCTTTATCTAAACGCGCCTCAATCACTAGACCTTTTGCAGGTGCATCGCGAGGTGCTTTTAGCTCAAGGATTTCAGCTTGCAGCAGCACGTTTTCTAACAAGATATCGATGCCCTCACCCGTTTTAGCAGACACTTGAATAAAAGGAGAATCACCACCGTACTCTTCGGGTACTACTTCCTCGGCAACCAATTCCGTTTTTACTCGATCCGGATTCGAATCGGGTTTATCAATTTTATTAATTGCCACTACCAAAGCAACCCCTGCGGCACGCGCATGATGAATGGCTTCTTTGGTTTGTGGCATAACACCGTCATCGGCAGCCACTACCAAGATAACAATATCAGTGGCCTTGGCGCCACGAGCACGCATTGCGGTAAAGGCTTCGTGACCAGGGGTATCAAGGAAAGTAATTACACCGCGCGGCGTTTCAACGTGATAAGCGCCAATGTGTTGAGTAATACCACCCGCCTCACCTGAAGCTACTTTAGCTATGCGAATTTTATCAAGTAGCGAAGTTTTACCGTGGTCAACGTGACCCATTACCGTTACTACTGGAGGACGAGGTAAGAGCTCAGCATCTTGCCCGGTAATACCTAAATCGAGATCAGGATCATCTAGTTTTGAAGCAATCGCTTTGTGACCCATTTCTTCCACCAAGATCATCGCAGTATCTTGATCGAGTACTTGGTTAATGGTAACCATTTGACCCATGCCCATCAATAGCTTGATAACCTCGGCACTCTTAACTGCCATGCTATGAGCAAGTTCTGCCACAGTAACAGTTTCAGGCACATGTACATCGCGTACTACGGGTTCAGTAGGTGCTTGAAAATTAGTTTCGGAATTACTTTCAATCGCTGGGGTTGCGTGATGTTGCTTCCTGCGTCCACCGCCAGAACGCCATCCACCACCTACTCCACCAGAGCTATCGCCACGCGTTTTTAAGGTAGTTTTACGCTTAGCGCCTTCTTCTTGCCATGTGGATGAGGTTTCAGCTGATTTAATCAACTTACCGCCAACTTTAGCGGGTGTTTTTTTCTTATCGTCAGTGCCCTCAACCTTTAATGGCTTATGTAGAGTACCTTTTTTCTCGTCTTCTGCAGCAACTTCACTCGGGGCTTTTAAAACGCGAGCTGGGGTACTCATCATTTCACGAATAGCTAAAGCCTCGGTTTCAGCAGCTGCGCGGCGCGTACGCAAATCAGTAAGTTTTGCTTCTGCCGCATCATGCAAATCTTTTGCCACCTTTTTTGCGGCATCTAGTTTTGCTTTTGCTGCGCTGGCATGAGTCCCTGGCACAACTTTAGCCTCGGCAGCAAAAGTGTCTTTTTCACGCTGTTCTCTTGCCTCTTCTGCCGCTTTCATTTCGTTTTCTTGCAGTGCCAATAACTCTGCTTGACGAGTCGCTTCAGCGGCGCGCTTCTCTAACTCTTCCTCAGAAAGAATCGATTTTTTACCGCCTACAGCAGTGGCCGCAGGCGTGGCTACCAGCTCTTCAACTGTTGGTTTAGAAGCATCGTCGCCACGTTTTACTAAAACCCGTTTTTTGCGCACTTCAACTTGCACGGTACGGGTACGTCCAGCGGAATCTGCTTGACGAATTTCGGATGATTCGCGCTTTATGAGGGTAATCTTTTTACGACCACCAGCATCGGTATTGCCATGTTCTTTTTGTAAATACGCTAACAAGACGGTCTTATCCTTTTCAGTGATCTTATCGTTTTCAGTTTCTTTTACAATTCCGGCAGCTTGTAATTGCTGCAAGAGATCAGCCGCAGAGCGTTTGAGCTCTTGAGAGAGTGCTTTTACTGTGGTTGTTGCCATGCCCTGCTTCCTCTCATGAAGTAAACCAATGTTCGCGCGCTTTCATGATCAGCGTTTTCGCAGTTTCTTCGTCAATCTGGGTTGCTTCTACCAGTTCATCTACCGCCAACTCAGCAAGATCATCGCGAGTATGTACATTACTTTCAGCTAATTTAGCAATCAGTTCAGGCGTCACACCATCAAGCGAGAGTAAATCTTGCGACACTTCGCCCAAACGTTCTTCTTTAGCAATTTCCATAGTTAATAAAGAATCGCGGGCTCGGGTACGTAACTCGTTTACCGTGTCTTCATCAAATGCTTCAATTTCCAACATTTCAGTTAAAGGAACATAAGCAACCTCTTCTAAAGTATTGAAGCCCTCAGCGATCAAAATTTCAGCTACTTCAAGGTCGACGTCGAGTTTGTCGATAAATAATTGACGCGTTACAACCGCTTCTTGCTCAGTTTTCTCAGCCGACTCTTCAGGCGTCATGATGTTGATTTGCCAAGCAGTTAGTTCACTAGCCAAACGCACATTTTGGCCGCTACGGCCAATGGCAATTGCAAGATTTTCTTCATCAACTACTACATCCATAGCATGACGCTCTTCGTCAACCACAATAGAAGAGACTTGGGCTGGAGCTAATGCGCCGATTACAAATTGGGCGGGATCTTCTGACCACAAGACGATATCAACCGCCTCACCAGCAACCTCATTGCGCACCGCAGTAACACGGGTGCCACGCACGCCAACGCAAGTGCCAATGGGGTCAATGCGTTTGTCATAAGTAACTACGGCAATTTTGGCGCGAATGCCAGGATCACGAGCGGCGCCTTTAATTTCAAGTAAGCCCTGTTCCATTTCGGGCACTTCATTCTCAAATAATTTAATTAAGAACTCGGGGCATGTACGCGATAACTCAATTTGTGGGCCGCGCGCTTCACGATCAACTTTAAGAATGTAAGCACGAACCCGATCTCCTGAGCGCAGATTTTCTTTCGGAATCATTTGATCGCGACGCAATAAAGCCTCTACTCGCCCAGATTCAACAATCAAACCATTTTTATCGGCCCGTTTTACGGTACCAGTCATGACCTTTTCACCACGCTCAAGATAATCATTCAAAATTTGTTCGCGCTCGGCATCACGAATGCGCTGCAAGATCACCTGTTTAGCTGCTTGAGCACCAATACGCCCAAAGGCCATTGATTCAATTTGCTCTTCAATGAAATCACCAACTTCCATTTCGGGAATTTGCTCTTGCGCTTCAAAATGTAAAATTTCTTTGTCGGGCTCTTGTAGACCTGCTTCGTCAGGCACGACTAACCAACGACGAAAAGACTCATACTCGCCACTTTCGCGATCAATTGAAACCCGAATATCGACACCTTCGTCGTACCGTTTTTTTGTTGCTGAGGCCAGCGCTAATTCGAGGGCCTCGAAAACAATTTCGCGATCCACATTTTTTTCGCGCGCTAGCGCTTCAGCCAACATGAGAACTTCTCGGCTCATGATTTTTTTCCTTTGAAATCAATAACAGGGACCAACCGGGTTTTTTCTACCTCGGCCAATGAAAAAACTAACTCTGACGGCGTGCCATCGCTTGCTGCAAAAATCAAGCCAAATTTGGCATCAGCAGAATGTAATTCGCCGCTTACCAAACCTTGCAAAATACCCTGAAAATTTTTACGGTTTGCAACTGCTACCCGTAATTTCAAGTCGACTTCAAAATCTTTAAACCGCGTAAAATCGGCGGCTGTTTTTACTGTACGGTCAAGACCTGGAGAGGAAACCTCTAAACGCTCATACGGAATGTTTTCGACTGGCAGGGTGTAAGTCAATTGATGGCTTACTTTTTCGCAATCTTGCACAGAAACTAAACGCTCAAAATCGGGGTTTTCAATCGTGATGCGCAGCAAACCACGGCCCTCACGCTCAATATCAACGAGCGTGTAGCCTAAATTTTCTACCTCAGCAGCAATAATTTGCTGTTCTTTCACGCGATTCCCCAAAAAAAAATGGGCTGCAAAGCCCATATTCTTAAATTCAGAATTGGCCAGCTTACGTTGATCGCAACATTGGCTGGTTACCACAAACAAACTACGAGACCAAAATTATAGCTGATTTAGGAAAACCTGAACTAAATCAGAAGCTTTCGCTAGGTGTGCGTGGCTTTCTGGGGCCCTTATGAAAGGGTTTGCGTCCTTTGGAGCCGGTTCTTTTAGCGCCAGTGCCGGTTGAACCCCCAGGTTTTCCTCCGCCTGTGCCTTGCGGGTTAAAGGCATGGCCATGGTGCACTTTTTTCCCTTTATGTTTGCTGCTGCCGTTATTAGCGCCATTGCCATTGCCCCCGCTACCAGACCTCCCTTGATGGGTTAAACCACGATGCTGGCTGGCTAGCTGTAATGCCTCTCTGGAACCCCAATAAGAAACTGAAGTTTGCATTGGATCTGGCTGAAAGTCTGGGCTGTCAGCTGAAATTGCGCCACCAGCTCGACCCTGCTGACCTTGGCCAAAACCTTGTCGCTGACCTTGTCCTGAACGACCTTTATCTTGCCCGCCTTGTGGCACCTTTAAACCCGCGGCTTTCATTAATTGAGTAATGCCTTCAGCTGGCACCTCTTCCCATTTGCCGCGTCGTAAACGTGGAGGCAGTAAAAAAATGCCGTAACGGGTACGTAATAAGCGCGATACGGTATGCCCAGTAGCCTCAAACATCCGCCGTACTTCGCGATTTTTACCTTCGGTTAAGGCAACGTGATACCAACGGTTTGCGCCCTCACCCCCACCAGCAGAAAGGCGCAAAAAGCGAGCCTGTCCATCGTCAAGTTGGATGCCACTTTTCAGCTCAGTTTGTTGTTCATTACTCAGTTCGCCCAAAATTCGTACTGCGTATTCACGCTCAACTCCGTAGCGAGGATGCATTAAGCGATTAGCCAACTCACCCGAGGTAGTGAAAAGCAACAAACCTTCAGTATTAAAGTCTAAGCGCCCTACTGCAATCCAGCGACCTTGACGCGCTTTTGGTAAGCGATCAAAAACAGTGGGGCGACCCTCGGGGTCAGCTTGACTAACAATTTCACCTGCGGGTTTGTGGTACAAAATTACGCGCGGCGGTTTGGTATGAATTTTTCGGTGCACTGGCTTGCCATTAATGCGCACCTGATCGGTTGGTCCAATGCGCTGACCAATGTGCGCAGGCATGCTATTGACTGATACTCGACCTTGAATAATTAAGTCTTCCATCTCACGACGCGATCCCATACCCACATCAGCTAAGACTTTGTGCAATTTAACTGTATCTTCATCATCGGCATCATCATCTAAACCATCAAGATCAGACCAGACTTCATCGCGCATACTCAGCGGTAAATCATCGACATTAGAAAATTGTAAATTACTTAAATCGCCATTTATCCCCTCGTCATCTTCAGCGTCTTCACCGCCATTCAAATCATTATTTTTTAGTGCAAGCGCTTGATGGGAAATCGCTGATTCGTCTTCATCATTTAATAAGGGGGTAGCGATTACTTCAATCTCGGGAGCATCTAAGGCAGCATCAAATTCACCAGAAACAACGGCATTAAATAGTGCTGTACTTTCTGCCGCTAGAGCAGGATTTGGTTTAGCTGCTTGATGCGAATGATGGTTCGATTGATTGCCGCCGGTACGCTCGCCGTCGCGTTTCGGTTTATCGCGAAAATTACGCGACTTAAAAGGATGCTTGTTAGGCCGGCGTGGGCGACTAGTAGCACTAGCTTCAGCCGCAGTCGCAGTGCTAGTTTCACCAGCTTCGCTAACCACTGGAGAACTTGGCATGGCAGTCGCAGCAAGGACAACAGGTGCTGTACTACTAGGGCTTGGAGTATCTGGGTCGTTATTGCTAGTCATTGTTGCTCTGTTTGGTCGGTTGCCGCCCCTTCAGGAGGACTTAATTTATTTTCAAACTCAATAACCGCTTGAGCTAAGGGCTCCATTGATGGATTGGCATCCTCTAACATCGGTAAGCTTTGTAAATTGCTTAAACCAAGATCATTTAAAAATTGTTTTGTCGTGGCATATAAACCGGGCCGGCCAATCGTTTCTTTGTGACCGATGACTTCTACCCAAGAGCGATCTTCTAACTGCTTCATCACATTGGTGCTCACAGTTACACCACGAATTTCTTCGATTTCACCCCGTGTTACCGGTTGGCGGTAGGCAATGATCGCTAAGGTTTCCATGACAGCTCGTGAATATTTCGGTGGTTTCTCAGGTGTTATCCGATCAAGATATTCGCGCATCGATAGGCGGCTTTGAAAGCGCCAACCAGTTGCAATACGCACTAACTCCATGCCACTCTCTTGCCATTCTGCCTGTAACTCGAGCAAAATAGCCTCTAACTCTTTAGTGCTGGTTTCCTCTACAAATAAGCGCGTTAATTCAGCCGAGGTAATTGGCTCTTGAGCACAGAGGAGCGCAGTTTCAACAATGCGCTTAGTTTGATTTGCATCCATAAAATTCTGCCATCAGGGTATGCCTGAAGTGCATTTAAAAAGGTAATCCGTTCAAGTTGATTTTGGGGTGATCTTTTTTTACTTCGTGCTGCAAACACAAAACACCACTAAGAAGAATTGCGCACTAAATTCACCAACTTGTAATTATAAAGGAGGCTTATAGATTACGGGTGGATTTCTTTAAAGCCTTAAATTCTTTCATTAAGGCATTACGCTCTTCATCGCTAAAAGAATCAGAACCATCTAGCCGGCGAGCACCATCAAAACGCTTATCCCAATAGACTTCGCGCATATCGTCAACTCGTACACTCGCATTTTTCGCGGGTGAATGTAAAAACTTATTATCACCTACATAAATACCAACATGAGAAAAAGTCAGGCGCATGGTATTAAAGAAGACCAAATCACCTGGTTGCAATTCATCGCGGGTCACTGGCTTACCAACCCGGCTCATTTGCGAAGCCTTGCGGGGCAATAAAAAACTCAGTTTGTCATTAAATACATAACTAACAAAAGCACTAGCATCTAGGCCCGATTGAGCTAACTCACCACCCCAACGGTAGCGCACCCCAATCATTTCCATTGCCTGGTTAATCAGGTTTTCAGAATTGCCAGTAAGCGAATCAACCAATTTATCTGCTACGCGGGTAAACAAACCTTTGCCATTTTCCTTGCTTACTTCTTTGAGACTTTCTCGAGCAGAATCGGCGGTAATTTCTTTATTAAGCTCTTTGCTACCCTCGACGAGAGATTGCGCCTGCACCGACGTAGTAAATATCAAAACTAAGCAAAAAAGCCCCGCCAAGGGCTTTAGGCAATTTATAAGTCCTTGATTTACAAGGGTAATCTGTGCATTTTTCAGTGACATTACTCGATTCTAACAAAAAATAAATGGCATAGGGCAAATTAAGTAAGTTCTGCTGCTTTAAAAAGATCCCGCGTATAGGTATGGCGCGGGTTAGCAATAACGGCTTCCGTATCGCCCCGCTCTAACACTTTTCCGTCTTTTAGCACCATGATCTCATGTGACATAGCCCGAATTACGGCTAAATCGTGGCTAATGATGAGATACGCCAAATTGTATTTATGCTGCAGTTGGCTCAATAAAGCTAAGACTTGTTTTTGAATCGTGACATCAAGCGCAGAAGTGGGCTCATCTAAAACTAAAATTTGTGGGCGCAAAATTAAGGCTCGTGCAATGGCAATACGCTGGCGCTGCCCTCCAGAAAATTCATGGGGATATCGATTTAAAACCGAACGATCTAAACCGACCTCGCGCAAGATATCAACTACCCGCGCCTCTCGTTCAGTACTGCTTAATTTAGGAAAATGCACATCAAGGCCCTCGGCTACAATTTCCATTACGGTCATGCGGGGTGATAAAGAACCAAAGGGATCTTGAAAAATCACTTGCAAGTTTGAGCGCATCGCGCGACGTTGAGTGGCATTTAAATTGCCCCAAACTTGCCCCAAAACATCAACCTCGCCCGAGGTCGCTGCACTGGAATCACCTAGTAAACCTAAAATCGCCATGCCTAAAGTCGTTTTGCCTGAGCCAGACTCGCCAATCACACCAATAGTTTGGCCTTGCCGTAATGACAAGCCCACCTGTTTTAAAACTTTATGGCGGGGTGCTTTGGCAAACCAGCGCTTACGTGCAGAACTCGGATAAGACACGGATAAATCATTGGCCTTTAACAACACGGGTGCTAAGGGCATCAATGGCAATAATTCGCGCACTGGCTCGCTATTCACTAAGGCGGCGGTATACGCATTATCGGGATGATTAAAAACTTGTTCAGTTGGGCCCACCTCCATTAAACAACCTTGATTAAGCACAGCAACCCGTTGCGCAAAGTGGTGCACCAAATTGAGATCGTGGGTAATTAATAAAATAGCCATACCGCCATCGGCTTTAGCCTCTTCTTGTAAATCTCTGAGTAAATCTAAAATTTGTAAACGTAAGCTCACATCTAAAGCGGTGGTCGGCTCATCGGCTATTAACAGGCGCGGTTTACAAGCTAGCGCCATCGCAATCATCGCGCGCTGACGCTGCCCACCTGATAATTGGTGGGGATAATCATGAAAACGCCGCTCGGCTTCTGCAATACCAGTTTTCTTCAAAAGGCTAATGGCGGTCGCAGTACATTCTGCCTTAGAGAGTAGCGGTTGATGAATCAACACTGCTTCTATTACCTGATTGCCAATGGTATACAGCGGATTTAGCGCTGTCATCGGCTCTTGAAAAATCATCGCAATTTCGCGCCCCCGAATCGATCGAATTTGCTCAACTGGCAAACTTAATAAATCCACTTCGCGATCCACCTGCGCATCTAACCTAGCATTACCCCGCCACCAAATTTTGCCGCTAACTTTAGCGCCCTCAGGCTCTAGTTGTAAAGGTGCTAAAGCAGAAAGAGTTTTACCTGAGCCCGACTCACCCACCAATGCTACCCGCTCGCCAACTCCAATTACTAAATTAAAATCGCGTAGTGCAAATTTTTCACGGCGACCAGCACCAAAAGAAATAGATACATTTTCATAGCGCAATAAACTGGTTTGATGCAACTCAGACGCCACTGGGTAACCCCGCTAAAGAGCCGCTTTTCCGTGAATCGAATGCATCACGCAAAGCCTCTCCCATAAAAGTAAGTAAAAGCAATAAGGCTACCAAAACAATAAAAGTTGAAATT
This sequence comes from uncultured beta proteobacterium, assembly GCA_903944725.1. GTDB lineage: Bacteria > Pseudomonadota > Gammaproteobacteria > Burkholderiales > Burkholderiaceae > Polynucleobacter > Polynucleobacter hahnii. The sequence continues at coordinate 53,707 of CAJASX010000063.1, read as the reverse complement.
GAAATCCACCAAGCATCTAAATTGCCTTTGCCCTGGGAGAGTAATTCGCCCAAACTAGGGGTGCCTGGCGGTACTCCTAAACCTAAAAAATCTAAACTGGTTAAAGAAAGAATTGCCGCACTCATTCGAAATGGCAAGAAGGTTATCACCGGCGTCAAACTATTTGGCAAAATATGGCGGCGCATAATTTGTAAATTTGTGAGGCCAAGGGCCCGAGCTGCACGCACATATTCAAGAGCCCGATTACGAAAAAATTCAGCGCGTACATAATCCGATAAGCCCATCCAACCAAAAGCTGCTAATAAAATAATTAATAACCAAATACTTGGATTAAAAATTGAAGCAAAAATAATCAGTAAATATAACTCGGGCATTGCCGACCAAATTTCAATGAGGCGTTGTGATACTAAGTCAAACTTGCCGCCAAAAAAACCCATGAGCGAGCCCGTAATAATGCCTACCGAGACACCAACAGCTGTTAAGGCAAGCCCAAATAAAATTGATAAACGGAGTCCATAAATTAAACGTGCCAGCACATCGCGACCACGATCATCGGTGCCTAGCCAATTTTCTGCTGAAGGAGGTGCCGGATTAGGTTCACGAGAAAAATAATTCAGCGTCTCGTAGCTATACGGAATCAGCGGGTAGATGGCCCAATTTCCATTAGTAGTAAGATTGCGCCGTATATCAGGATCTAAAAAATCGGTTGGCGTGGCAAAATCGCCACCAAAAACTGTTTCAGCTGGATTGTTAGCAATCGGAAAATAAAACTGGCCTTGATAGCGCACGATCAATGGCTTGTCGTTAGCAATGAATTCCGCACACAAACTTAAGCCAAAAAGAATTGAAAATATCCACAGGCTAGCATAGCCAATGCGATTTGCCTTAAAACGCATCCAGCGATTCAAGAACCACCCCCAGCGCCAAACTGAATGCGCGGATCAATGAACACATAGCAAAGATCGGAGACTAACTTAGTAAAAAGCCCAATTAAAGTAAAAAGATATAAGGTACCAAAAACTACTGGGTAATCACGTCGCATCACCGATTCATAAGACAACAAACCTAAGCCATCAAGAGAGAACAAAGTTTCGATCAGCAAAGAGCCGGCAAAAAAAGCCCCGATAAATGCCGCAGGAAAGCCCGTTACTAGAGGCAATAAGGCATTACGAAAGACGTGCTTCCATAACACTTGGCGCTCAGTTAACCCTTTGGCTCTTGCCGTCAAAACATATTGCTTACGAATTTCTTCTAAAAAAGAATTTTTGGTAAGCATGGTTGTTACCGCAAAACTACCTAAGACCATGGCTGTAATCGGTAATACTAAATGCCATAAATAGTCTAGTACTTTTCCTATCAGACTCAAATTATTCCAATTATCTGAGGTAAGACCCCGTAAAGGAAAGATTTGTAAAAAACTTCCGCCGCCAAACAAGACTAAGAGTAAAACGCCTAAAACAAATCCAGGAATGGCATAGCCAATTAATATGAGTAAGCTAGTTACAGCATCGAAACGCGAACCCTCGCGAACTGCCTTCGCTATGCCTAATGGAATTGATACTAAATAGGTAATAAAAAAGGTCCATAAACCAATGCTGATAGAAACTGGAAGTTTAGTAACAATCAAATCCCATACCCGTTGGTGTTGGTAATAACTTTCTCCTAAATCAAATTGAATGAAGCGTTTTAGCATCGTCAAGTAACGCTCTAAGGGCGGTTTATCAAAACCATACAAGGCCTTTACCTCAGCCAAACGCTCGGCATCTAAACCTTGGCGACCACGATAATTGCTACCACCACCCGATGACTCAGCGCTAACTGCAGCATCGCCCTTACCTTTTAATTCCATCATTAATTGTTCAACTGGGCCCCCAGGTACGAATTGCACGACTACAAAAGTTAAAGTTAAGACGCCTAAAATGGTTGGAATCATCAAAAGTAAACGCTTCAGAATATAGGCCCAGATTTGTCCGCGCATTATTTTTCCTCTCGCCACCAGTTCGATAAAATCCAACCCTCAGCCATGTAATACAAAGGTGGCTTGGGATAGCGCATCTCTTTGCGATAAGCGATACGATGGGTGGGGTTGTACCACTGTGGAATAACATAATAACTATTCCATAAAACCCGATCGAGTGCCCGACTAGCGGTAGTCAGCTGCTCACGTGTTTCTGCTTTGACGATAGCATCAATCAGCGCGTCGACCACTGGCGATTGCACCCCGATTACATTATCAGAGCCCTTTTCTTTTGCGGCATTACTACCAAAGCGATCCCATAATTCATTGCCAGGACTTTGTGAATCGGGAAAGCGAATTGTGGTCATATCAAAATCATACTCATCCATCCGCTTTTGATGCAAAGCAAAATCGCTGGTGCGAATTTCCACTTTAATGCCGAGCTTCTCTAAGTTGCGCACATACGCAGAAATGACGCGCAAAAAGAATGGTCCATCTTCAACTATCTCAAAGCGAAACTGTTCACCTTTGGCATTACGTAAGGCCCCATCTCGATAAGTCCAGCCAGCTTGGGCTAATAAATCGCGAGCGGTGCGTAAGTTTTGCCGCAAACTACTGGGTGGAGCGGTTGAAGGGGCCGGCGGCATTGCGCTAAATACCGCAGCGGGAACCCACTGGGGATAACGTGCCTGCAAGGGTAGTAATAATTTCATTTCGGCCGCAGTCGGGGTAGTTTCACCACCAAAATTGGCACTCAAATCACTATTGGTAAAAAAACTATTAATACGGCTATATTGATTATAAAAAAGCTGTCGATTAAGCCATTCAAAATCTAAAGCGTAGCCCAAGGCTTGTCGAACCCGTACATCTTGAAATAATGGGCGGCGTAAATTCATTGCGAAGCCTTGCATTCCAGCGCCATTAAAATTGGGAAAATCTTTTTTCAGTAAAGTACCATCATTAAATTTTGGGCCAACAAAACTTTTTGCCCAATTCTTAGCGCGGTACTCGACTAAAGCATCAAATTCACCAGCTTTAAATGCTTCTAAGCGCACTGCGTCATCGCTATACAACTTATAAACGATACGCTCAAAGTTAAAAAAACCAACCCGTACATTTACTTTAAAATTAGCTTGATCGGCCCAATAGCGCGGGTTACGCTTAAAAATCATAGTCTTGCCAGCTTTATAGGACTCAATTAAATAGGGGCCGCTTCCCAAGGGAATTTCAAACGCCAACTTATCAAAAGCCGTAATCGAGCCATCAGGGCGCTTACCCCAAAAACGCGAAAAAATTGGTAAAGAGCCAACCATCACAGGTAACTCGGTATTGCGATTTTTAAAATCAAAGCGAATCTCTCGCTCAGAAACCACGACCGCTTGTTTTACATCGGCATACACCGTGCGAAATTGCGGATTGGCTAATTTACTCATGAGGGTATCGAAACTATGCTTCACATCAGCCGCCAAAATAGGGCTGCCATCTGAAAAACTAGCTTGCGGACGAATCCGAAAACTCACCGACATTTTGTCTTTAGCTACAGCGATATCTTCGGCAATGAGCCCATAGGCACTCGACACTTCATCAGCACTGCCCACTGTGAGTGACTCGAACATCAGTTGTGCCACCCCAGGAGCGGTCACCCCGCGTAGCGTAAATGGATTGAACTTATCAAAACTCGTGCGCCGATCAGGATTAGGCAAAGTTAAGGTGCCACCCCGAGGCGCTAGGGGGTTGACATAATCAAAGTGGGGGAAACCCGCGGCATACTTAGGTGTGCCGTATTGGGCAATACCCTCGCTGGCTAAGGCTTCTAGCCCATTTAAAGACAAGCCTAAGCAAACTAGAAGGTCAGCCATTAGGTGGCGGGTTGGGGAATTAAGGCGAAGCATATGCAACAATTGTAGATAGCAAACCACATTTGATGTAAAGGAACAAAGATGGGCTTTCTCACTGGCAAAAAAATTCTCATTACCGGGCTGTTGTCAAACCGCTCCATAGCCTATGGCATCGCTACCGCCTGCAAGCGGGAAGGGGCAGAACTAGCCTTTACTTATGTGGGTGAGCGCTTCAAAGATCGGGCCGTTGAATTTGCCAAAGAATTCGAAACTAGCCTCATTTTCGACTGCGATGTTAGTAGCGATGATCAAATTAAGGCCTTATTTGTTGATCTAGGCAAACAGTGGTCACAATTAGATGGTCTGGTTCATGCGATTGGCTTTGCCCCGCGCGAAGCCTTAGCCGGTGAATTTTTAGATGGCTTTACGCGTGAAAACTATCGCATTGCCCATGACATCTCAGCCTACAGCTTTCCGGCTTTAGCTAAAGAGGCCTTGCCGATGCTAAGTGCCGATGCCTCTTTACTTACCCTAACCTATTTGGGGGCGATGCGCGCCATTCCTAACTACAACCTCATGGGGCTTGCTAAAGCCTCTTTAGAGGCTTCGGTACGTTATTTAGCTAGTTGTTTGGGCCCCAAAGGGATTCGTACCAATGGCATATCGGCTGGTCCAATTAAAACGCTAGCAGCATCGGGTATTAAGGACTTTAGCAAACTACTGAATATCGTTGCTAGCTCTGCCCCCTTGCGCCGCAATGTCACCATCGATGATGTTGGTAATACGGCTGCCTTTTTACTCTCTAATTTGGCTGATGGCATCACTGGTGAAATTATTTACGTCGATTGTGGTTTTAGTCAGATTGCGATTGATACAGGTTCTACTTGAAACCAGTAACACTGCGCGAGGCGCTCGGTTTTTGGCTTAAGCTGGGTTTTATTAGTTTTGGTGGGCCAACTGGACAAATCGCTATCTTGCATCAAGAGGTAGTTGAAAAACGTCATTGGATTTCAGAACGTCGTTTTTTACATGCATTAAATTACTGTATGGTCTTACCAGGGCCTGAAGCCCAGCAACTAGTAACTTATGTTGGTTGGCTTATGCATCGTAAGCTGGGCGGAATTTTAGCGGGTAGTTTATTTGTGCTGCCATCTCTATTTATTTTGATCACCCTCTCATGGGTTTATGTTCGCTTTGGCCAAGTGCCAATCATTGCTGCAATTTTTTTTGGGATTAAACCTGCTGTTACTGCCATTGTGATTCAAGCAGTTCAGCGCATTGGCTCGCGCGCCCTTAAGCATCAAGCCCTCTGGTATATTGCTGCGGCATCTTTCATCGCCATCTTTATTTTCAACTTAGCTTTTCCAGCCATTATTATTTTGGCGGCACTGATTGGTCTGTGGGGTGGCAAGCGTTACCCTTCAGTATTTGCAATCACCTCTGGTACTCACGGTAACAATTCTGCAATTTCACCTACATCCGCCTTAATAGATGATGACACCCCCATACCCGAACATGCTCGTTTTAATTTAAAAAAATCCATCATGCATACAGTCATTGGTCTTAGTTTATGGATTGCACCAATGGTATTACTCATTACTCTATTTGACTGGAAATCACTCTATCCGCAACTAGCTTGGTTTTTTACCAAAGCTGCCCTACTCACTTTTGGTGGCGCCTACGCTGTGCTGCCTTATGTTTATCAAGGCGCAGTTGATCAATACCATTGGCTTACTGCTGGGCAAATGATTGATGGCCTAGCCTTAGGCGAAACCACGCCTGGGCCCCTCATTATGATTGTGGCCTTCGTTGGTTTTTTAGCGGGCTACGCCCAACATCTGTTTGGCAGTATGAATGCCTTTTGGGCCGGCGCCTTTGCTGCGACTGTCGTAACTTGGTTTACTTTTTTGCCGTCTTTCTTATTTATTTTGCTTGGTGCCCCTCTCATCGAATCGACCCATGGCAAACTCAGTTTTACAGCACCCTTAACTGCCATCACTGCGGCAGTAGTTGGAGTAATCGCTAATCTTGGGCTATTTTTTGCCTACCATGTATTCTTTCCCCATGGTTTAGCGGGCGCCATTTCTTGGCTCAGTATCCTGATCTTTATTGGCTCAGCAATTGCCTTGCTACGCTATAAAAAAGGGGTCATGCCAGTTCTGGCTTGTGCCGCATTAGCTGGTTTAACAAGCTTATTATTGCCGTAGCACAATAGCGTATGCGCATCGAACCCACAACCATCGCCCACCTGCAAGAGTGGGTAGGCAAAACTGAAGTGCTCCATGATCAAATCACCGTAGCGCCAGTCAACTGCTTAGCCGCCACCCTCGATTACCCCGATCTGATTAAGCCAGAACAGCCTACTGCCCTAGCCTTACCCGAGCTATGGCATTGGCTTTATTTTCTGCCGCATGCCCGCCAAACGGAAATTGGTGCTGATGGTCATCCTCAGCGGGGCGGTTTTTTGCCGCCCGTGCCTTTGCCACGACGCATGTGGGCAGGTGGTCGCCTAGCTTGGCCGAACCCACTGAACCCATTACGTGTCGGCGATCAAATTGAAAAAGTGTCAACCATTGAATCAGTTACGCATAAAGCAGGTCGCACTGGTGATCTCATTTTTGTCTTGGTGCGGCATCTTATTTCAAATGAAACAGGTTTAGCGCTAATTGAAGAACATGATATTGTTTATCGCGACTCGCCTAGCGCTAACGATAAACCGATCGCTCCTACCCCCGCACCCCAAAATGCGCGCTGGACTAAAACCATTACGCCTACTGAGGTGTTGTTGTTTCGTTACTCGGCACTTACCTTTAACGGTCATCGCATTCATTACGATCGTCGCTATGTCACCGAGGTTGAGGGCTACCCCGGTTTAATCGTGCATGGGCCGTTAATTGCAACTTTACTAGTTGATTTAGTGCGGCAAAGTATTACAAATTGCACCCTCAAGCATTTTGAGTTTCGTGCCATTCGACCTACCTTTGACCTTAAGCCATTCACCGTTTGCGCTGCTCCCGATATCAGTAGCGATCCTAGCGGTAAAACCATTCAGGTGTGGGCACAAGATCATGAAGGCTGGCTTACCATGCAAGCTACTGCAGTTTTAAATTAAATATCTCCCCTTTCAACCATGAAAAATTACTCAGCTGAATTAGCTCAATTTGCCGCAAACTTATCTGCTCAAGCAATACCTGCCAGCGTCATGAATCGTGCCGAGGATTTATTAGTCGATTGGTTTGGCTCAGCGATCGCCGGAAAAGGTGCTAAGCCAGTAGAAATCATCGCGCAATTTGCCCAACAAATGGGGCCTAATTTAATCAATCCTCAAGCGAATTCAGCAGGTGCAGCAGAAATTCTCTTGACGCGTCAAAGCTCGAGCCCCTTCTTGGCAGCCATGGCAAATGCCGCTGCTTCACATGTAGCCGAACAAGATGATATCCATAACGGTTCGGTTTTTCATCCAGCTACCGTGGTTTTTCCACCAGCACTTGCTTGTGCACAAGCCCTCGGTTGCTCAGGTGAAGAATTACTAGTCGCGGCTGTCGCTGGCTATGAAGTAGGTATTCGGGTAGGTGAATTTTTAGGCCGCTCACATTACAAAGTTTTTCACACTACTGGTACTGCTGGTACCCTCGCCGCGGCAGCAACAGTGGGGCGACTACTGCATCTGAATACGAATCAAATGCTCAATGCTTTTGGTTCTGCAGGTACGCAATCAGCTGGACTCTGGGAATTTTTACGCGATGCCGCTGACTCTAAACAATTACATACTGCCCATGCGGCAGCTGCCGGTCTAATGTCGGCCTATCTTGCTCAAGCTGGATTTACTGGTGCTCAACATATTTTGGAGGGGCCACAAGGCTTAGCCGCTGGCATGTCAAGTGATGCTGAACCCAGCAAACTTATTGATGGCCTAGGTCAGCGTTGGGCCTTAGTGGAAACTAGTTTTAAATATCATGCCTCTTGCCGACATACCCATCCCGCTGCCGATGCCCTGCTACAAGTTATGCAAACCCATCATCTGCAGGCTTCTGACATTTTGCGCATTGAGGCCCTCGTTCATCAAGGAGCCATTGATGTGCTCGGACCAGTCATCGATCCAAGCTCAGTACATCAATCTAAATTTTCAATGGGCACAGTCTTAGCTTTAGCTGCTTACTATCAATTTTTAGGTCTTTCAGAATTTGCCACACACTATCACGATGAGGCCATTTGTAATTTACGCGACCGGGTCAGCATGGTGCTTGATCCCGAGGTTGATCAAGCCTATCCCCAACGCTGGATTGGTAAAGTTAAAGTCTACTTAAATGATGGCCGCTGTCTTGAGGGTCGGGTCGATGAACCTAAAGGCGATCCGGGCAACACACTTAGCCGCACTGAAATTACCGCGAAAGCCATGCGCTTAGCGCAATTTAGTGGGGGCGCTAGTGATGCTGAAATGAATCAAGCAATAACTGCATTGTGGAATATTCGTCGCTATCCCAAAGTTGGCTTCATACTAAGCCCCAGAATTTAAATGATTTAATCAAACTACTACAGCTATTTAATCCAGAGTCGATCTCATGAGCCCCCTAGAAACCACTTTAGCATTTTGTACTAATTTTTTATTTGTTCCAGGCACCCGCCCTGATCGTTTTTTAAAGGCCCTCAATAGCGGAGCTGCAGGGGTCATTATTGACCTTGAAGATGCGGTTGGTGCCGATGATAAAGAAACAGCTCGTACCCTTTTACGGCAAGCTTGGGCAACTTTTAGTACTGCCCAAAAAAAACAGTTAGTGATTCGTATCAATGCTCCTGGCACTAAATATTACAGCGCCGATTTAATGCTCGTAGAAGAAATCAATGCGCCCTGTTTACTAATTCCAAAAAGTGAATCGTTCGATCAAATTAATGGCGTTGCGCAAATTATGTCCAACACTGCCATTATTCCCATGATTGAAACTGCGCTAGGCCTCGATCGCCTCAATGAAATTGCCAATGCCCAACAAGTTTTGCGTTTAGCCTTAGGTAATCTGGATTTACAAGCCGACCTTGGGATGGTGTGCGACGCCCAAGAAAGTGAATTACTAACTGCCCGTTTCCAATTAGTCTTTCAATCCCGGGTGGCCGAAATTGCACCTCCGATTGATGGCGTAACCCCCTCCACCACTGATCAAGACCGAATTAGTAGCGATGCCGCCCGGGCTAAACGAATGGGCTTTGGGGGCAAATTATGCATTCACCCCAGTCAAGTTAGCTTAGTACGTAAAGCCTTCGAACCTAGCACCACCGAAATTGAGTGGGCTAAACGGGTTGTACAGGCAGATCACGATGCCCATGGTGGCGCTGTCAAATTAGATGGGCGAATGATTGATCGACCAGTCGTATTATTGGCGCAAAAAACCCTCAGTCAGGCTAAATAGCCACGATGGTGAGGCAAAATTGCTGGTAAACACCTATCTTTTCAAAAGGGTGGAAATGGCAAAATCAAGCAATTAGCAAAGATAAAAAAACTAAATCATTATTCGGAGATTTTTAAATGAAGCTGCCAATCGCCCATCGTCATTTTTTGACCAAAATTTTAGCCCCGCTTTTAGGGATGAGTGCTCTAACACTTGCTGGGCTTGTCCTCGCTCAAAGTAAGCCTGATGAAAAATTTCCTACTCGACCAATTAATTTAATCGTGCCCTTCGCGGCTGGAGGTCCAACCGATATTGTGGCGCGCCTCATTGCGGTACCGATGGGTAAGTCACTCGGCGAAACTGTAGTAGTTGAAAACGTATTGGGCGCAGGCGGCACTGTTGCCGCCAATAAAATTGCTAAGGCCAAACCGGATGGCTACACCATATTTATTTATCACATTGGTATGGCTACAGCGCCCGCCTTATACGATAAATTGGCATATGACCCAATGAAAGATTTTGAATACATTGGTCAAGTAGTTGATGTGCCTATGGTTTTATTGGCCAGAAAAGATTTCCCACCCAACAATCTTAAAGAACTGATTGCGTATCTGAAGAAAAATGAGAAAAAAGTTACGATGGCTAATGCTGGCCCAGGCGCAGTTTCTCAATTATGCGGCTTAGTGTTTATGGATGCAATTGGCGTAAAGCTCACTACCATTCCCTACAAAGGCACAGGTCCAGCTTTTAATGATCTGTTAGGTGGTCAAGTTGATTTATTGTGCGATCAAACGACCCAAACTCTGCCTTTTATTAAATCCGATAAAGTAAAAACGTATGGCGTCACTACCCCAAAACGCTTAGCCAACTTGCCGAATGTGCCAACCCTAGAGGAAGGTGGCTTAAAAGGCTTTGATGTCAAAGTATGGCATGGTATTTATGCCCCTAAAGGCACGCCACCAGCAGTATTGAAAAAATTAAATACCGCTTTAAAAGCTGCCTTAAATGATCCGGCGATTAAGGCACGCATGGATGAATCGAGTATTGATATTGTCCCAATGGCTAAAGTATCTGAAGATGGCTTAAAAACTCATCTTGAAAAAGAGATTAACCGCTGGGGTCCTCTCATTCGTAAAGCAAATATTCCTGACTAAACTTTGGAAGGCCTTCTTGGGTTTGGCTTAAAAAAGTAAATTGCTAAACTCAATAAAGCCCAGCCCACTAAAAAGGGATCAAGTAAATAATCCCACAAATTAGTAGACTCATGCCATTGAATTACCCACGCGCCTAAAGCTAAGGCAATGGCATAGACCAAGCTATGCCACTTACTCCACCAAGCAACTAAAGCAAAAAAAATCACTACAAATAAGAAAATCCAAGAGCCATATCCCCAGGCATAGGGATCAAGCATGCTTAGACCCAAAGCAAATGGATAAAAAACAAGTGCAATCATGAGTAGTGCAACTTTAAACTGAACTGGTAACAATAATTTTTTACCCATAAAAAAACTAGACCACAGTAGCGTCAGAGTAACAATGCTCAAATCACCGGTAATGCCACGCACATAAGCTGCCAAAGGTAATTCGAGAGAAATGCCCAAATAAGTCCAAAAGTCGCTTGGCCAAAATAACAGTAGTGCCAAACCAACGCCAATCAAACTTCGCACAATTAAAGATTGGTGCCGACCAATAAGCAACTCATAGGCCCACACCACAATCATTGCACAAGTCGTTGCCATTTCTAGTAATGCCACTAGTTGTTGTGCTGATAACAAACTGATAGTGCTCAAGAGTGTATTCATGATGGTACTTGTTCACTGCGCCGATTTTTAAGCCATTCAGCTGGTAATTTTAAATGGCGAATTTTTTTTCTGTCCCAGGTATAAACTAAATGTGCATCTCCATTACTAGTTACAGTTAAAAACGGATAGGAATATTCCCGTCGCTCAGCAGCAGGTAATTTACTATCATCCTCAATAACTGTGAGCAAACGCCATGCGGAATACATGGCCTCTTGAGGCGTAGCCATTAATAACACTAAACGATGCCGACCTACCGCTAAATCGTTTAATACCAATAGCCGAGTACCATCAGGTAATTGCACACCAGCAATTGCTGAATTGGGATTAGGGAAGACGAGGTCATTGGCTGTTTCCCAACTATAACCAGCAGAATGCGTGATGCTGCTGGGAATATGAGCTGGGCCAGTACTTCGCGCCTGTCTAAAAAAAGCCATCGCTTGTTGGGTAGACTCAATAAAAACGATGGGTTGTAAACTTTCTCTGCCCGAACTCATGCGTCGTTTATCAATTACTCGGTGTGCGTCAAGACGCAAAAACTCGCCAAACTTACCGACCAATTCATGATAAGAAGGCAGGCCCAAACGCCCATCAGCAAAACGAATTGCAGGCGACTTTACTAAGGAGCTCAGGTTTAGAAAGGGCGAGGTAATTAAGCGGTTTGGTCGCTCCCAATTAATGCCCTCATCATTTGACACCATCGTACTAATTGAACTACCAGCCCAACCGCCCAAAGAAACCGTAACAAAGAAAAGTCGTAAACGACCATCGGTATCCCATGCAGGAACTGGATTACCTAATTTAGCAATATAACGCGATAAACCTTTTTCAGCAGTAACGCGATCTATTACTACCGTTGGCTCGCTCCAATTACCAGTTTTCAGATTAAGCATAGATGAATTAATGACTACGTCAGGAGCGCCTTCGCGACTACCAGCAAACCAGAATGCACGTAAATTACCATCGCTTAAGGGAATTAATGATGCTGCGTGTACTGATACTGCCGATGAGCTAGCGACCCAAGCGCCTACAAGCTGGGGATTAAAGTCATTCAGTAATTTTTTAGGATAAACTTTTTCTATTGAGATCGAGACATCAAATAAAGGCGGCCTAAATTCCGACCAAGGTACTAGGGTTCTGAGATAGAAAATGGCACTGGCGCTCGCTAGCAGCAAAGCAAGTAAACTTAAGGCGCGCTTCATCGACAAGCGTCCTTGAGCTGCAAACTCGTAGCTAAATCAGCGCTCGGGGATGCAATAATATATTCTTTGACAAATAAATTGCGGTCAATTTGACCCAATAAAATTGCCAAAATTTCATCCACCGTTTGGCGTGCGCGCATTTCACTGCGCTGTCCAATTATTTTGCAGCCATCACACAATACCAACTGCTCTGCTGGCGGCAGGTGAACAGCAAATAAAGGATACTGCTGGCTCAAATTAGCAAGATTCTGACTCGTCGCTTGCTGGTAACCATGCACGCGGGCACCTGGCATCAGCAAGCGATATTCTTCATCCTTAGCACGATAATCACAGGGTACCCAGATATCCTGTTGATCGATTGTGGCAATAGTTGCCGCGCTGTAGCGCCCTAAATTAGCCTCAAGTGGCAAAAGGCTGCTAGCGAGTAATAGGTAAGCAAAAAAACAGCCCGCTAAAGCGCTTAACTTTGTGCTACTTTGCTGCCATAAACCAATTACCATCGTGCTCAGAGCGCTAATTAATAAAGCCCAATGCCAATTAGCAAATTGCCATGATAAATTCCATCCCAACCAAATGATTAAAATAAATATACCGAGTTGCAGCAATAAAGCAATTCGAAAACCCCATAGCGGTAACCGCTTCCAATGCAAGGCAATGAGTGCTGCAACCGCTGGCATTACAGGCAGTAAATAGCGCCCCGAACGCTGGCTTGGCAAGCTAAAAATAAGTAAGAATGCCAAAATAAATAGCCATAAAAAAATTTCCTCGATGCTCATGCGATGACGCTCCTGCCAACTTTGCGCCAAGGTAGAAAGTAAAACAAAAATAAATAAACCCGCGTTGGCTAAAAAGCTTAGCAGCAGGAAGCCAACGCTTTCGCCTCCCCACAGTAAATCTTGTAAATACACCATGCTTCCAGCGACGAATTTACCAGCATTCTCACCAAGCACAAACTCACGCCAAATTGCTGCTGGATTTGGGTCAAACACAAACCACAAAGAAAAAATTATCAGTGCAATTAAGCCAATAGCAATGATCTTTAAGCTATCGCGGTAAATAACTTGCTTGATAGACCAATGACGAAACCCCCAATACCAAAGGAGTAAAGCAAAACATGCCGGCACCCCATACGCAAATGACTTATAAAGAAAAGCAATACCAAAGCATCCTGCAGCTAACAAAGGAAATAGCCATTTTGACTCAAATGCTAAACGCCCCCAATACAACAAAGCAAAAAAAGGTAAGGTCAGCCAAAATACTTCAGGTGGGTCGGTTAGAAAGGGACGCCCATAGCGATAAGTCGCAAAAAAACTGAGCCATGTAAAGGCTGCCAAACACCCAGTCCGCCAATCTTGCGTAAAACGTCGCACCGTCATAAATAAAAAACAAGCTGTCAGTGCTGTATAGAGAATGCTAGGCCAACGTAAAGCCCATAAAGACCAATGGTTACCCCAATTAGTTGAAGCGATTCCTTGCCAAAATAATAGTGGCGGTTTGGTATTTTGCATGTTATCGAGCGCCGATTGCAGAGGCAACCAAGTATTTGCTGCGGCTGTTAGCCGCGCAATATGCAGATACACATACTCATCGCCATTTTTGGGAGCAAAGCGGCTATCCAAGCCGAAGAGGTAAGTAAACATTACTAAAGCCAGTATTAGCCCAGTCGTTCGAATTGATAAATGTCCCTGCATACCCTTAGTTTATCTAGTTATCAGTACTGCCTCTGCCCTATGCCACTCCCATGCATGCTAAATGGTCTTGGAAACGTCTCAAAATGGTTATTTGGCTTAAATTTAGGCATGCCAACAGATGGTTGGCAGTTTTTGGCCGAATCGTTTAGCATAAACCTTATCAAACCAAATTTAGTTCAGCGCCAATAAAAGGAGTGATCATGGAATCCGATTCAACACGAGAAGTTACAAATATAGAGCGCACCTTTGAGCGCTGGTCAATATCTTTTGGTAATTTATTAGTCTCTGTTTTTCATCGCCTCGCTTTATTTGCCATTGGACTAGCTACGGTTTGGTCGGCAGGTGATGCATTTATTGCCATGTTTCAAAAAGGGTTTGCTACTGTCGGTGAACTCATTTTACTTTTCATTTATTTAGAAATTGGCGCAATGATTGGGGTGTATTTTAAGACTAATCGGATGCCTGTACGCTTCCTCATTGCCGTGGCAATTACTGCAGTAACTCGCTTAATTATTGATATAGTAAGCACTAATCATGAGGCTAATTTACAAGTACTCATCATGGCTGGAGCCATTTTACTTCTAGCTTTTTCTACTGCCATCATTCAATTTGCTTCTTCCAGATTTCCTGACAAACTTGATCCTAGTTAAAGCATGCAATTACTTCGTAAATCAAAAGAGCGTGGTTATGCTGATCATGGCTGGCTGCAAAGCTTTCATTCCTTCTCCTTTGCGGGTTATCACGACCCGCGTTTTATGGGATGGGGTAATTTAAGGGTAATCAACGAAGATTGGGTTGCGGCTGGCAAAGGTTTTGGTAAACACGGCCATCGCAACATGGAAATCATCACCTATGTTCTTGAGGGTGTACTCGCGCACGAAGATAGTCTGGGTAATGTTGAAGGCATACCACCAGGAGATGTGCAGCGGATGAGTGCTGGAACAGGTGTAAGGCATAGTGAATTTAATCATGCACAAGATGCCACTACTCACTTATTACAAATTTGGATTGAACCGAGTTCACAAGAAATTACTCCTAGCTACGAACAAAAAACCATTCCAGCGGTTGAAAAAGATGGTAAGTTGCGCTTAATTGCCTCGCCCGATGGCGCCAATAATTCTGTAGCGATAAGCGCGGATGCCAAGCTTTATGCTGGTTTATTTTCAGGCGCGCAAACTGCTGACTTAAAGCTTGATTCAAAGCGTAAGGCCTATGTGCATTTAGTGAGTGGCTCATTAGCAGTTAATAAACAGCTTTTGCAGGCAGGCGATGCCTTACTCGTTGCCGAGGAAGACCATTTGCACCTTGAAAAGGGGCAAGCTGCTGAAGTGCTGGTGTTTGATCTGGCTCCCTAATAATTATCTGTAAAATTAAGTAATGAAATTTCAGGACTATTACGAAACGCTTGGCGTTGCTCGCACCGCGTCTCAAGATGAGATTAAACAAGCCTACCGCAAGTTAGCGCGTAAATACCACCCCGATGTAAGTAAAGAGGCTGGTGCCGAAGATCGCTTTAAGCAAGTGGGTGAAGCCTTTGCCGTGCTTAAAGATCCAGAAAAACGGGCTGCATACGATCAAATGGGCAGCCAATGGAAAAGTGGTCAAGATTTCACTCCGCCCCCCGATTGGAATGCCGGCTTTGAATTTAATGATGGCGACTATGGCGGAGATCAAAGTGAGTTTTTTGAATCTTTATTTGGGCGTCAAGCGCGTGGCGGCCAACGCCAACAACGCCGTAGTGCCAATATGAATTTTAAGGGTCAAGATCATCATGCCAAAATCATGATCGATCTAAACGATACATTTCAAGGGGCCAAACGTAGCATCAGCCTACAAATGCCAGCTTATGACGCTAATGGTAATTTAGTTGCGCAAGAACGCAAATTAGATGTGTCGATTCCCAAAGGCATTCGCGCTGGACAAAATCTCCGTCTCGCGGGGCAAGGTGGTCCTGGTATGGGAGAAGGTGGTGCAGGTGATCTGTATTTGGAAATTGCCTTTAATCCCCATCCCCTGTATCGCGTCGATGGCCGCGACTTATATTTGGATCTGCCCCTTACTCCGTGGGAAGCGGCACTCGGTGCTAGCGTAACGGTACTGACTCCTGATGGCCCAGTCGCGATGAATATTCCTGCTAATTCGCTTAGTGGGCGGAAGTTACGGCTTAAAGGTCGTGGCATTCCTGGTAAAGAAGCGGGTAATCTTTATGCCGTACTCACCATTGCTTTGCCGCCTGCTGATAGCGATGCTCATAAAGAAGCCTATAGTAATTTTGCCAAAGCATTTGACTTTAACCCGCGTGCGTAGATAAAGGGGAAGATGCAATGATTCAAACTAATATCACTATTTTTCAAACCAGTGTGGTTGAAGAAGAGGTACACATGACCATTGTGGAATTGTGTCAAGCTGCTAGTACACCTGCAGAACAAATTATGTCTTGGGTTGCTGAAGGAGTATTAAGCCCTGCAGGTTCTAGCCCCCAAGATTGGCGATTTAGTGGCAACTCTCTGCGCCGCGCCCGTTTGGCTGCGTCTTTGACAAAAGATCTTGATCTCAATATACCTGGGGTTGCCTTAGCACTTGATTTATTAGAAGAAATTGCTGAGTTGCGTGCACATATGCAACGAAGTAATTTACTTTGATAAGGCTTTCTTTTTTGCCATAGGTGGCGTGGTGCTTTTGCTAGCTAAAATAGCATCAGCACGGGCTTTCTGTATTTTCCAATCTTCATAACCGCCCTCGTATTCCCGCCAAAAGCCTTCGCCTTCGTGCGCAATAATACTAGTGACAACATTATCTAAAAAATAGCGATCATGACTTACAAGGAAAACAGTACCTTGGTAATCTTGCAATAATTGCTCAAGTAAATCTAAGGTATCAATATCTAAATCATTAGTGGGTTCATCTAACACCAATACATTGGCTGGCCGAGCAAATAATCGAGCCAGTAATAAGCGATTCCGCTCGCCACCAGAAAGCGTACTCACAGGTGAGTTGGTTCGTTCAGGGGAAAATAGGAAATCATTCAAATAGCTCTTGACATGTTTGCGATTGCCGTTAATTTCCACCCACTCGCTACCTGGGCTGATGTAATCTTCTAGCGAGGCATTGAGATCAAGTGCTTCACGCATTTGGTCAAAATAGGCCACTTCAATTCGCGTCCCCATCGTAACTGTTCCGGAGTCTGGGGTAATTTCTCCTAAAATTAGCTTTAGTAAGGTTGTTTTACCCGAACCATTTGGTCCAAGTAAGCCCACTTTATCGCCGCGCAAAATTGTCGCAGTAAAATTACTAACAATGGGTCGAGCATATGCTTTTGAAACGTATTGCAAATCGGCCACAATTTTGCCACTGCGCTCGCCAGCCGATATTGCTAGCTTCACTTGCCCCATCGCATCACGGCGTTCTGCTCTACTTGCCCGTAATTTTTCAAGTCGCACAATACGACTTATGCTGCGAGTTCGACGCGCCTCAACCCCCTTACGAATCCACACCTCTTCTTGTGCCAATAATTTATCAGCCCTAGCATTGGCAAGTGATTCAGACGATAATTCATCTTCTTTCAGTTTTTCATAAGCTGTAAAGTTGCCAGGATAAGTACGAATGATGCCCCGATCGAGCTCAATAATTTGGGTACATACCGCATCTAAAAAGGCTCGATCATGAGTAACCAACACAATTGCACCATTAAAATCGTTTAATAAACTTTCAAGCCAAGTAATCGAATCTAAATCCAAATGATTAGTCGGTTCATCCAACAGCAAAACATCGGGCATTGCCACTAAGGCTTGTGCTAAAGCAACCCGTTTTTTATTCCCACCCGATAAAGTAGCAATTTGCGCCTCGGGATCTAAATGCAAACGATCTAGTGTTTCACGTACCCGCTGCTCCCAATTCCAGCCGCTAATTGCTTCTAATTTTGATTGCAATTCATCAAGGCGGTGATGAGCTGCATCATCCCATTCGCCCACACTTAATTCTTCGTATTCTTCACGCAAGGCTTTGGCGATAGCCACACCTTCAGACACCACAGTAAACACTGATTCATGGGCTTCAAAAATAGGTTCTTGAGCAACATAAGCCATGCGTAGGCCCTGCTGATATTGCAAGGTACCATCATCGAGCTTTTCTAGGCCTGCCAGAATTTTCAGCAAAGATGATTTGCCAGTGCCGTTGCGGCCAATTAAACCAACGCGCTCACCCACCTCTAAAGAAAAGGCGGTATTTGCTAGTAAATCAACGTGACCAAAAGCCAGTTTTGCATCAGTAAGTACGATTAAAGCCATGGCGCATTATCGTCGGTTTACTAAATCTAGCGCCAAAGCCTCGGCAACCTTAATGCCATCAACCCCAGCCGATAAGATTCCGCCAGCGTAACCAGCCCCCTCTCCGGCAGGATATAAGCCCTTAATGTTTACACTTTGATAGTTGCTGCCACGCGTGATGCGTAATGGTGCGGAGGTACGAGTTTCAACTCCCGTAAGCACTGCATCAGCCATTGAAAATCCCTTGATTTTTTTTTCAAATACAGGAATCGCTTCACGAATCGCTTCAATAGCGTAACTTGGTAAACTAGTAGATAAGTCGGTAAGATGAACCCCAGGCTGATAAGACGGCAAAACCGTACCAAACTCCTGCGATGCTTTAGCGGCTAAAAAATCCCCCACCAACTGGCCAGGCGCCTCATACGTTGAGCCGCCTAAAATATAAGCATTAGCCTCTATTGCGCGCTGAAACTCTATGCCAGCTAAAGGATGAACCGGCCCAGAACCTGATTTAGTAGCTGGTAAAAAATCAGCTGGATTGATCCCAACGACGATGCCGGCATTAGCATTGCGCTCATTGCGTGAATATTGACTCATGCCATTGGTAACCACGCAATGCGGTTCGGATGCAGCTGCCACAACCATGCCCCCTGGGCACATACAAAAACTATATACCGTACGACCATTCTTAGCCTGGTGAACTAATTTGTAATCGGCGGCACCAATTAATGGATTACCAGCATGCGAACCTAAGCGTGCGCGATCAATAAGCGATTGAGGATGTTCAATTCGAAAACCCACAGAAAATGCTTTGGCTTCCATAAAAACTCCTGCATCAAACAAGACCTTAAACGTGTCACGCGCGCTATGGCCTACAGCTAAGACAACATGATTTGCTAATAGCTCCTCACCACCTTCTAATTGCACTGCTTTCATCGCCTGATCTTCGATACATAAACCAACAACTTTGCTATGAAAACGAATTTCGCCGCCTAAGCGAATAATTTCTTGACGCATCTTTTCAACAACGCCGACAAGGCGAAAAGTGCCAATATGAGGTTTAGCCACAAATAAAATTTCTGCTGGAGCGCCTGCCTGTACAAATTCATGCATTACTTTTCGACCATAAAAATGAGGGTCTTTAATTTGGCTATATAACTTCCCATCGGAAAAGGTACCAGCACCTCCTTCGCCAAATTGCACATTTGATTCTGGATTTAAAATATTTTTACGCCATAAGGCCCATGTATCTTGCGTGCGTTCGCGGACCGGCTTGCCGCGCTCTAAAACGATCGGTTTTAAGCCCATTTGCGCTAAAACTAATGCCGCAAAAATACCGCAGGGGCCAAAGCCAATTACCACTGGGCGCTCTTTAATCCCCCGAGGTGCTTGAGTAACGAAATGGTAACCCGTATCAGGCGTTAAACGAATTCGATCATCGCCAGTGTAGTTTTTCAAAACCATTTGCTCATCAGCTAGTACTACATCAACGGTATAAATAAAAGCTAAAGCAACTTTTTTACGGGCATCGTAACTGCGTTTAAATATGGTGAAATCAAGTGGCTCAGACTTGCCTAAATTCAGGCGCTGGGCAATTGCCTTTGCCAAATCTGCAGGGGCATGATCAATCGGTAGGCGTAGTTCAGTGATTCGAAGCATCAGGCGCTATTTAACCATTGTTTGGCATACTGGCAGGATGAAATTATTGATTCGAGCTTGGTGCGAAGCTGCTGCTTTAGCCACCCCCATCAGGCATGCGGTATTTGTAGTCGAACAGCATGTACCAGTGGCATTAGAGCTAGATGAGCTTGATTCCAGCGCCTGGCATGCCCTCGCTTATCTCAAGGGGGTCTGCGTTGGTACTGCACGACTCTTTGCGACTGATAACGAGGGTCATATTGGCCGCATGGCAGTATTAGCTCCATACCGTCGACAAGGGGTGGGAAGTGCGTTATTGTCGACTCTCGTGCAATATGCTCAAAACCAAAGTCTCTATCCCATTTATTTAAACGCCCAATTAGCAGCCATACCCTTTTATGCAAAATTTAATTTTATTCCTGAAGCAACGATTTTTTATGATGCTGGCATTGCACATCGTACGATGCGCTTAGGCTAACGACGATGGCCCTGCGTGCAACGATTCATAAAGTCGAGCTGCATATTTCAGATGCTGATCGTAATTATTATGCGAGCCACTCACTAACCCTCGCCAAACACCCATCAGAAACTGATGAACGCATGATGGCGCGTGTCATTGCATTTTCTCTGCAAGCTCAAGATAATTTGGTTTTTAGCAAGGGCTTAAGCGATACTGACGAACCTGATATCTGGGTCAAAGATTTAACTGATGCAATTCAGTTATGGATTGAAATTGGTCAACCTGAAGAGCGCCGTATTCTAAAAGCCTGCGGTCGCTCAGATCAAGTCATTATCTTTTGTTACGGCGGCCAAACAAGTAAAATTTGGTGGCAAGGAATTCAGCATAAAGTTGCGCGAGCACAAAATCTGAGAGTCATAGCCTTACCTAAAGAAGCAATTGAAACCCTTGGTAAATGGGTAGAGCGAGGCATGACTATGCATGTCAATGTAGAAGATGGTGAAATGCTGATTTCGACAGAACAGGGACAAATTAATCTTAGCCCTGAGCTATGGCACCAAACAAAAGAAAAATAATCTGTTACTTAGCGCGCCAAAACCTTAACGATCAATGTGCTTATCGAGCTTCAGATGTAATTCGCGGGCAGTTTCAAGTAAACCCTCATAGCCCGAGCGCACATGTGCCGGTAAATCAACGTCACCAATCATCGAGCCAATAGTTTCAGTGAGGCTATACAAAATTCCTTTGGCGGCACTAAGAGCAATGCCTTGACTTTCAATTAATTCATTAACATGGTTAACAGCAGCATCTAAATGTTCAAATTTTGGCTTTTGGATCGACACAGAATTCCTTATTTATAAGCTTTTACCTAGTTTATCAGCGCAACCCGATAAAATACAGCGATCTCTTCTTAATCTACCAATTTTCTTTGGACTAAACCTTGCTCAAAGCTCAAAAACAGTATCTTGACGGTATCGCGATGGCCAGTATTGGGGCTATTCTCTTTTCTGGCAAAGCTGTCATCATTAAATATGCTTACCGCTACGAAGTCTCGCCAGAAGCCCTTTTGGCCCTGCGCATGCTTATCGCTCTACCGATGTTTTGGCTAGTATATTGGTTCGTATCCCGCAATAAAAAAGCAATTCCTCTTTTAAAAATAGATTATTTTAAATTAATTGGTTTAGGTTTTATAGGCTATTTTTTTTCAAGTTATCTTGATTTTTTGGGGCTAAAATATATTTCTGTGGGGCTTGAGCGCATTATTTTATACCTTACCCCGACAATCGTTATTCTCATATCTTATTTTTTTCTACATAAAAAAATCGCTCGCTTGCAATGGTATGCAATGGTTGTTGGTTATCTTGGTGTAATGCTGGTCTTTTTGCAAGATGTCGACTCTAAGGGTGATAGTGCTTGGCTAGGAACCCTTCTAGTATTTGCTAGTAGCTGCCTGTACGCTGCGTATTTAATTGCTGCTGGCGAAATGGTAAATCGCATTGGTAGTATGCGCTTAGTTACTTATGCTACTTCTGTTTCGGCTATATTTAGTGCATTCCAAATGCTTTTCCATCAACCAGGCACTTTATTTACCCAAATGCCACAGGTCTATTGGCTTAGCATAATTAATGCTGGTGTTTGTACGGTCATCCCGATGTTTTTAGTGATGATTGCAGTTCAACGGATAGGCTCTTCAGTAACAGCGCAAGCAGGTATTTTGGGGCCCCTAGCAACGGTCTTTATGGGCTGGTACTTTCTAGATGAAAATATGTCATTAATGCAAATATTTGGGATGGTCATGGTTATAGCTGCGATGTGGTTACTGGTGCGCAATCGTGAAGCGATTGTGCCATTTCATGAGGCTGACAAAAGGTAGTAATGTCATCAATCGGCGACGGATAATGCCAATCCTAAATCAATTCGTCCAGGAAATAATGATGCCAAAGTACCAAACTGCTCAGCAATAACTAATGGTGCATGATTAGGCAACATAAGGCCACCAGATCACAGCCGAATTTCAGACTTAATCGACTTTAGCGCCAGAGATTTTGACTACTTGCGCCATCTGCTCATAATTGCGCCGTAATAATTGGTTTAACTCATCTGGGCTCATGGTGCCCACTTCAATACCTTGCGCTTTAAAGCGTTCGCTAACCTCGGGGCGTTTAATAAGTTGAGTAAGGTCAAGCGAAATTTTGTTAATCACTTCTTTGGGTGTAGCTGCGGGAGCCAACAAAGCAAACCAACTATCGAATACATAACCTTTAAGTGTATTGCCAATTGGCAGAACGCCAGGCACAAAGGGTGATGGTTTTTCTGTAGTAACTCCGAGAAAACGAATACGACTGTCTTTGGCAAATGGCAAAGCAGAGATATTCGCAGCGATGACGGCTTGAGAACGGCCAGCTAATAATTCATTAATGGCTTCGCCTGTTCCCTTGGTGGGAATATGGGTCATGTCTAAACCTGCTAAGCCGGCAAAGTAAGCCATCGCCAAGTGTGAAGCACTACCATTACCAGCGCTTGCATAATTAAATTGCCCAGGTTTTGATTTCACCAAAAAAATCAATTCGGCTACTGTCTTGGGAGGAAAATCGGCATTGGTCATTAATACATAACCCGTATTTCCTAGGTATGCTGCTCCTGTAAAATCTTTCAGAGGGTCATAAGGCATTTTGGAAAAAAGCGAGCCATTGATGTTGTGGCTAGCAGCGGCTACTACCAAAGTGTATCCATCCGGAGCCGACTTCGCCACCAAATTTGTACCCACCGTGCCGCCAGCGCCAGCACGATTTTCAACAATCACAGATTGACCAGTAGCATTGGCTAGCTCATTTGAAAAAGAGCGTGCCAACAAATCTTGCACTCCCCCGGCGGAAAACGGGACGATCAGCTTAATGGGCTTAGAGGGCCATACATCAGCAGAGCTGGCTGGCAGGCTTAAAAAAGCCAAAATAATCAACAGAAAATTACGCATAGGCTTTAGATTAGCAGAAATTACCTCTCCTGTAATGGTTGGTAACAGGTTTAGAACAAATTTAATTCCTTAGTGCCCTTGCTATTCCTATTTTGTATCCCCCAATGAATTGTTAGCCCCTTTTTTATTCGGTGCTTTTAATTGGGATGCAATGATAATTCCCGCCACAATTAAGCCAAACGCAGCCGCATGAAATAGATGGGGCATGTCGCCCAACAGTGCTGCAGCAAAAAGTGCAGTAAATAAGGGAATTAAATTACCAAAAAATCCAGCTATATTAGGCCCTGCAATTGCCACGCCCGCACCCCAGCAACGATAAGAGATTAAGGCTGGTCCTAAGCCACAAAAAATGAGTAGGGGCCAAGATAAACTCGGGCTTAAATCAACCTTGGATAAACCCACACTAAACTCGAGTAAGGCAAATAAGAGAGACCAAATTAAACCCAAGACGATTTGGGCCAATAGAAATTGAGTCCAGGGCCATTGTCTTTCTGGGCTTTTGCCTGGCTTACTAAGCATCCAACTATAAAAAGCCCAGAGTAAAGTAGCAAACACCATCAGCAGATCGCCAGGGACAAACTTAAGGGTCAAAATACCATCCAAATTACCCCGTGACAACACTACCGTCACGCCAATGATAGAAATCACCGCACCGAGCATCTGCCAAGGATGGGCTCGATCTTGATAAAAAATTGTACCAATCATTAGCATCCAAATGGGCATACTTGCGCCAATTAAAGTGACATTAATGGGCGAAGAGGTTTCAAGCGCGATATATAAAAAAGCGTTGTAGCAACCCACCCCCAGTAGGCTTAAAATAAAAAACCGTTTTTTATGGTGCCACAGCGCACTTTGGGGTAACAAAATTTTCCAGCCGAACGGCATCAGTACTGCAGCAGCAATCATCCAGCGAAATAAATTGAGCATGGCTGGTGACAAATGACCAACAAACCAACGCCCAGCAATGGCATTACCACCCCACAAAATGGTAGCCAACACCAGATAAGCTGCAGCAGTTAAGGTTAAGCGCTGACGGGATGAAGGCATGGTAAAAACCGCCCGAAGGCGGTTTCATTTGAGTTAAAAATAAAAAGGGTTACCAAATGGCGGATGAGGAAATTTATTTAGCTAAGACTATTTAGTCAACGCTTTAGCAGCCGAACCAATAATGACAAGCGACCACCCTTGCAGCACTAATTCAATAGCAATTAACATGCCAGGAACCCAAAGGCTAGAAGAGGGCCAACTACTCATGATTAAAACAGCAAGGATGATTGAAATCAAACCAGAAATTGCTGCCCAAACCCAACCATTCATCATGCGGTGTTGAAAAGCCGAAAAAATACGTATTAGGCCAGAGAAAAAAAAGAAAATCGCCAACCACAGTGTTAATCCAGCCAGACTAGCCAGAGGGAAAAAACAAACATATAAGCCAGCAATAATATAGAGAAGCGACATAAGCAGCTGCATACTAACCGACTTCCAGCCATGCGATTGCATTGCGTGATAGCCTTGTAATAAACCTGCAGCGATCGCAAAACCGCCCAAAACACTAACCGAGATTAGCGAAAACACCGTTTGCCCAAAAAAGCCAACCGTGCCTAAAACTAACATCATCACACCTAAGCCAATTAGCAAATTTGCGTTGTGAGCAACTTTACCAAGTACAGTAGCTTGTAAGGTGGTGAGTTGAGGGGTTTGTGAAGTTGTCATGACTTTCCTTAATAAAGTTTACCGTGCAGATATCTTACTCGGTTTTGATGAACCCACTTTAATTAATTAGCTACAAGCGAACCGAACGATAAACTTCACGGCGCGAGCGTTTACTTAAGACTAATTGCCACAATTGACCTTGGCGTGAACGAAAAAAACCAGCACATGACAGCAGGTAATAAGACCACATTCGATAAAATCGCTCACTATATTTACTTGCTACCTGCGGCCAATTTTGTACAAAATTAGCATACCAAGCAAGTAAGGTTTTGTCATAATCTTGGCCAAAGTTATGCCAGTCCTCAATTAGAAAACGGCTATCTAGCGCGCTTGTAAGCTCTGCTGAACAAGGAATCTTGCCATTAGGAAAAATATAACGGTCAATCCATGGGTCAGTGCGGGTTACCTCTACATCGCTACCAATGGTATGCAATAAAAACAGCCCGTCATCTTTTAAAAGCCGATTGGCAGCATCAAAATAGGCAATGTAATTTTTTTCACCCACATGCTCAAACATTCCAACCGAAACAATTTTGTCAAAAGTTCCCTGTAAATCACGATAATCAATTAGCTCAATTGTGACTGGTAGCCCAGCACAACGCTCTTGCGCTAATGCTTGCTGCTCCTTAGAAACTGTAATGCCAATTACTTCAACGCCATAATTTTTAGCTGCATAGGCTGCTAAACCGCCCCAGCCACAGCCAATTTCTAATAATTTTTCGCCGGCCTTAAATTGTAATTTACGACAAATCATTTCTAATTTATCTTCTTGCGCTTGCGCTAAATTACTTGCCTTCTCCCAATATCCGCAGGAATACATCATGCGGTGGTCAAGCATACGCTCAAAGATATCGTTACCAATATCATAGTGCTGCTCGCCAACCTGAAAAGCGCGCTCCTTAGATTGCAAATTAAATAATTTAGCGCGCATGACTTCCCCAGCCATACGAATTCGCGCAAAACCGCGTACTGTTTCATTGAGGTCTTGGCTAAGCAGGCGAGAAATCATTTCATCGAGCTGCGTACAATCCCAATAACCATCCATATAAGATTCACCCAAACCAAGCGACCATTTTGACAAAATCGCATCGTAAACCTTAGGGTTATTCACTTGAATATCCCAAGGGTTTGGACCGTTGATTTTGATCCCACAATGCGCAAATAATTCCACCAAAATTGAGGGTGGCGCGATCTGCTCAGATACATAAGGCTGGCTAACAGAATTCATAACTAAATTAACCTATTAGGCAATGTGAGTCAAGGTTCTATATATATTCTACAATTGTTCTTTATTTTCTAAAAGCCATTCTGTGAAACAGCGCTATACCCAAACTGCTATTGCCCTCCATTGGATAATGGCGCTTTTGGTATTCACTGTCTGGCTGATAGCTTTAATCGCAAACGATCTGCCAGTGAGTCCCGAGCGTATTTTGGCTATTAGTTGGCATAAATGGCTTGGCTTGACTATTTTATGGCTCGTTTTTGTGCGTCTTTTCTGGCGCGCTACGCACCCTGTGCCTGAGCTAGCCCTTAACATGCCGCTTTGGCAAGTGCGCATCATGCATTTTACCCACCTCGCCTTCTATCTCCTAATGATTACTATTCCAATCTTGGGCTGGTTAATGAGCTCAGCTAAAGGCTACACAGTCAACTATTTTGGGCTCTTTGAGTTGCCTGATTTAGTTCTTAAAGACAAAGCAAACGGACGCTTACTTAAACAAATTCATGAAATTTTAGCTAATATATTAATTAGCTTAGTTGCCGTGCATGTGCTAGCAGCTTTAAAACATCACTTCTGGGATAAAGATGGTCTACTTAAACGCATGTCATTTTTTAAATAAGCCTGAGGGCCATTCAAAAATGCATACTTTGCGCTTATCGCCTTCAAGATTAAAAGTATTGAAAGGTGGCGCTTACTTAGCATTAGCGCTATTTTCTACCCAAACGCTAGCTGTCGAATTTAATGCAATTGATACTGCAAAAAGTAAAATTAATTTTACGAGTAAATTAATGGGCTCAAGTATTAATGGTAGCTTCGATCAGTTTGGTGGCACAGTTATTTTTAATCCCGACAATCCTGAAAAAGCTAAAGCGGATATCTGGATTGCATTGGCTAGCTTTAATGCTGGCGGTGATGAATTGCGTGATGAAGCACAAGGAAAAGAGTGGTTTAACAGTAAAGCCTTTCCACGAGCGCAATTTGTTTCTGAAACTATTAAAAATTTAGGTGCTGGTAAGCTTGAATTAAAGGGCAAGCTCACCATTAAAAACAAAACACAAGCACTAACTATTGTGGCTAACTACCAAGCTCAAGGTAAGCAGATGGTATTTAACGGTAGTTTTGAATTAATGCGTCTCAATTTTGATCTGGGCGCAGCCGCATGGGCTGATACCAAGTCAGTTGCCAATGAAGTACCAGTCAAAGTTCACCTCGTTTTAAATCCAAAATAATCTATCAAGTCTGTAACATCATTAATTAAATTAACCACGGAGAAATCAATGAAAGTAACTTTATATAGTAAGTCTTTAACCGCTCTTGGCTTAGCAGTTGGCCTAGGTCTAGGTATGCATGTTAGTGCTGCTCCCGAAACGTACACCACTGAAGCAAATCATACCTTTGCAGAGTTTTCTTATAACCATCTTGGTTTATCTAATCAAACTAGTCGTTTTAATACTGTCAGTGGCACCATCACTATTGACCCAACCGCAAAAACCGGTAAGGCAGATATTACGATCGATACTAAGTCAGTTGATACTAGCTCTAGCGTATTTAATAGCCATATTCAAGCTGAAGACTATTTATCAACTACACAGTTTCCAACCGCAATCTTTAAAGCCGATAAGTTTACTTTCTCAGGAGATAAAGTAACGGGTATGCAGGGCACGCTTACTTTAAAAGGCGTCAGCAAACCTGTAACGCTTGAGGTCACTAACTTTGACTGCAAAAAACATCCGATGTTTGGGGTTGATTTTTGCGGGGCAAATGCAATCGCCAAAGTAAAACGCTCAGAATTTAATATGGGGAAAAATGTACCTGCAGTTGGCGATGATGTCACAATTAGAATTGCCATTGAGGCAAAAAAAGGCTCTTAAGAGCGCAACTAAAACCTACCCATTGAATGGTAAGCAACAAAAAGCCGCTGATTAATGCCAGCGGCTTTTTTTATTAAAAGCTAATTGCTACTCCCCTTCATTACTGCCAACAAAAAAGTAAACTTCTATAATGCACCTATGAATCTGATCCGGCCTATTCTTGACCATCCACTATGGGTACTGCTCATCACCTTTACAGTGCTATCAGCCGCAGTTTCACTAGGTGCCGCTCTGCGACGCATTGAATTTAAGCGAAATCCGCAAAGTACTGCCGATGCCACTATCGTCCAAAACGCTACCTTAACGCTAATGGCACTGATGATCAGCTTTACTTTTTCAATGGCCATTAACCGCTATGACCAACGCAAACTTTACGAAGAGGCTGAGGCCAATGCAATTGGCACCCAATATCTGCGCGCCGATTTGTTGCCTACAGTTGATGCTACAGCAACAAAATTGCATCTTAAAAAATATTTACAATATCGTATTGCCGAATATCAAGCAATTAATTTAGCTGAAATCCAAAAATTAGATACTAATTTAGAGATCCAACAAGGTGTGCTCTGGGCTACGATTTTGCCCGTAGTGAAAACGCAGCAAACCCCAATTAATGCTTTAGTAGCAGCCGGTATGAATGATGTGATTAATTCTGCTAGCTATACCCAAGCTGCGTGGCTCAATCGCATTCCATCTCCTGCTTGGGCTTTATTATTTATTATCGCTATTTTTGCAAGTATCGCTGTGGGGTTAAGTGCCAATAGCTTTAAAGCCAACCGCACACTTTTTTTATCGATTCCATTAGTCGTCTCAGTTTCATTTTTTCTGATTGCTGATATTGATGGTCCTCGGCATGGTGTCATTAAAGTTATTCCCGTTAATTTAATTAGCCTAGATCTGCAACTCAATAAACCTTAATTATGACCTTACCTGAAATCGATTTCACTCGCATACAAAATATTATCCTAAGCGCAGTAACAGATATTGGCCTAAAAATTATTGCAGCGCTTTTAATTTGGTTTATTGGGCGAGCTCTAATTCAATTTACCATCAAATTAGTGCGCGCATGGATGGAAAAACGGGTGCTAGACCCCACTCTTGAAAATTATGTTGTCGCAGCTATTGCGGTCACTCTCAATATCCTACTTATTATAGGTATCTTAGGTAATTTTGGTTTACAAACTACTAGCTTTGCCGCATTATTTGCCACGCTTGGTATTACTATCGGCGCTGCTTGGGCTGGGCTGCTGGCAAACTTAGCGGCAGGTATTTTTCTCATTGTGCTGCGCCCATTCAAAGTTGGTGACTTTGTGATTGCGGGCGGAATTAATGGCAATATTACCCAAATTGGCCTCTTCTCTACTACCATCACAACATCTGATAACGTCGCAACCCTGGTTGGAAATAATAAAATTTTTGGTGACACAATTCAAAACTTTAGTAGTAATTCTTATCGGCGTTTAAATCTTAGGGTGCAACTTACCAGCGGGGTAGACTATCAAGCCGCCATTGCTTTACTACGCGAAAAAGTAGCCGCTATACCGGGCGTACTATCTAACCCAGCGGTGGTGATTGATATTGGTGATCTGAATTTGGTTGGCCCAGTTTTAGTCGTTCGTCCTTGCTGTAGTGCATTTGATTACACGCCTGTTCACTTTGCAACTAACAAAGTGATTCTAGAAACTTTAGAAACAGCTGGCTTTGCCCCAAAAATGACGGGCCAAAATCTATTAATTAATCAATAGACTTAATCTAACTTTGCACCCGCCTGTTTTACTGCCTTTGCCCAGCGGGGTGTTTCACTCTGCAAAAATTTAGTGAATTGCTCAGCACTCAAAAAGGCAGGGTCGGCCCCCTGTGTAATCATGCGCTCCTGAATCGCGGGGGTTTCAAGGGTTTGCTTAAATGCATTACTGAGTTTTTGAATAACATCAGGGGGAGTGTTACGAGGTGCAAGCATCCCATAAAAACCCACTACTTCTAAGTTAGCAACACCTGTTTCAATTACAGTTGGCACATCGGGTAGCGCTATATTTCTTATTTTACTGGTTACTGCCAACACTTTAAGTTTGCCTTGCTTAGCATAATTGGCCACTTGCGGAATTGATTCTGCCATAAATTGCACATGTCCAGCCATTAAATCAGTAAAGGCAGGCGCGCTACCTTTAAATGGAATGTGCACAATATTAATGCCAGTTTCATGTTTAAGCATTTCAGGAACCAAATGAGAAATGCCACCATTACCTGCAGAGCCATAATTAAGCTTGCCAGGATTGGCCTTGGCGTAAGCGATGAATTCCTTTAGGGTTTTGACAGGTACTTCGTTATTCACAATTAAGCCAAGCGCTTGTTGCGCTGTGCGAGCTACTGGCTGAAAATCAGTTAAGAGAATATAAGGTGGAGGGGTATACACCGCAGGATTAATGACCATCGTACCGGTATTAGCAAGCAATAAAGTATAGCCATCCGCTGATGCTTGGGCCACGAAAAGCGCACCTACCGTTCCCCCTGCTCCCGCCTTGTAATCTACTAAAACGGGCTGCCCCAAGATACTCTGTAACTTGTCGGTTAAGAGTCGAATATGCGTGTCTAAAGGACCGCCAGCTGGAAAACCAATCACAATTTTGATGGGTTTATCAGGAAAAGCTGCTTGAACATTGACAGAAAGCCCTAAGCTAAGACTGGTGAGCAAAGCGCAGAGTAATGATCGCAAGGAGTAGATTTTCTTCATAGCTACTATCTTACCTAAAAAATTGTATTGGATGGTTAAAATGAGTAATGATTATTAAAGTAGATGAAGAAGACCTAGGACCCAGCAAATCCGAGCTCAAACGCCAAATGACCCAACGTCAAAAATTGGCTGAGGTACTATCCGAGCTCAGTAGTGATGCCCTAAATAGCATTCCGATCGAAGATAGCCTACGCGCTGAAATTGCTGAAACTAAAAAGATCAAGACTTTTGGGGCGATCAAAAGACACAAACAGCATTTAGGTAAGTTGATGCGCTTTTTAGATAAGGCTGATATTGCCGCCATTCAATTACGCCTGGACGCAATTCAGGGGCTTAGTCGTGCCGAGACCGCAAAAATGCATCGCTTCGAAGCGATGCGCGACAAACTGATTGCCGATGACAGCGCATTAACTAAGCTAATTGAGCTCTATCCAGCTTTAGAAATTCAAACTATGCGAAATTTAATCCGTAGTGCCCGCAAAGAAAAAGAGCTTAACAAGCCGCCTAAATCCTATCGAGAAATTTTTCGACTACTCAAAGAGTCAAGTGAAGCCTAGCCATAAAATACTTAAAAAAAAATCTTACTGCTGCTCAATTCCAGCATCTTTAATGGCCTTAGCCCACTTAATCGTTTCAAGTGCATTGCGCTTAGCCAAGGCAGACGGTGGGCCTGGTTCAACCTCAAAACCTAATGAAGCAAAACGTTCTTGAATTTCCTTGTTACGTGCAGTTTGATTTAAAGCCTCATTTAGCTTTTGAATAATTGCTGGCGGAGTTTTAGCTGGAGCATAAGCGGCAAAGTAAGCAATAATTTCATAGCCTTTAATGCCTAAGGCTTCATTTACGGTTGGCAATTCAGGAATAGCTTTAGAGCGCTTTAATGAAGTTACCGCTAAGCCGCGAATTTTTCCTGCCTGAACTTGGGGCAATGTTACTGCAAAGTCAGCAGTAAACATCGTTACTTGACCGCCAATCAAATCAGTCATGGCATTAGGGCCGCTTTTATAAGGAACATTAGTCATTTTCACGCCTGTCATCGAAGCCAAAACTGAGCTTGAGACCAACTGGGAAGTGCTAGCACTAGCAAAAGTGACTTTGCCAGGAGAATCTTTAGCAATTTGAATAAACTCTTTCAGTGTTTTAGCAGGGATCTCATTATTAATTGTCACAATCAGCGGTACTTCGCCCATGAAACCTATCGCCTCAAATGCAGTATCTTGATCATAGGGCAATTTTTTCATTAAACTTTTTAGTGCTGCATTGGTACTATTTGTGCCAATTAAAATGGTGTAGCCATCAGGATCAGCCTTAGCTACAGCTTCAGCCCCCAGCATCCCATTTACTCCTGGCTTATTTTCAATCACAATTGGTTGCCCCAAAATCTCTGACATTTTGGCAGTAAAAGCACGCCCAATTTGATCAGTAGCGCTGCCAGCGGCAAATGGCACAATCGCTTTAATAGGTTTATTAGGGTAGTTTTGGGCCACATTTTGCGCATAGGCAAATTGAGCTGAAATAGCTAGTCCAACTACAACCCCAATACGGGTTATAAAAATAGTCAAATGTATAAATAAGTTTGCTTTGGTCTCTAACATATCTCTTCCTTCTTTTTTTTAATTAATCGTTTATTTTGAATCAATTTGCATTGCAAGTAAATGAAATGATAGCGCTTTACCGTGCATATCTAAATTTAAAGCATCATTTACCCCACCATCTAATGCCCCATCGAGTACAAAGTTCATCGCCCCCAGCTTAGGCAGTAAATAGCGGACTACTTTAGTCGGTTTACGATGGGCAAACTGCGCGGCAACCCGCTCTGCAGTTACTTGCTCTACCAGCCACGCATAATCTTCAGGTAGATAGGCAATAAGGCTAATATTGGCACAATTTCCCTTATCGCCAGTGCGCGCATGCGCTAATTCATATAAAGAAATGGTTGTCATGACTCGTTTGGCAAAAAATAAAAGGCTGCGGGCAATTGCTTGCGTTCAATTAAGCAAGATTGGGTAGCGAGCCTTTGCCTTTTTGCTACGCGCACCCCGCCGCCACCTGCCGGTCCGCCAGTCCAAAGAGCCGTCACTTCACGCAAGAGTAAATCAATTATTTTAAGCTCATGGTGTTGACCTGCAACTCGCAAACGCACATCAACACTCTCACTTTGCCTTGACATATTTAAGGCGCTACTTAGGAGCGTATTAGCATCATCGCCAAAAATACTGTTGATGCCAATTAAATCAAAACGTAATTTCATCGCAGGGCCAAGGCGTTTTTGGAGCATTTCCATTGCAAGCCTTGCTCGGCCTTCGGCATTGGGGCCAGCGTAAGAAATCTCTCCCTCACCAAACCAACCACCATCAAAG
Organism: uncultured beta proteobacterium; assembly: GCA_903944725.1. GTDB lineage: Bacteria > Pseudomonadota > Gammaproteobacteria > Burkholderiales > Burkholderiaceae > Polynucleobacter > Polynucleobacter hahnii. Next base: position 20,609 of record CAJASX010000063.1, on the reverse strand, counting down.
AAAATATTAGTTTTCAAAGTATTGGTGCGAGGATGACCAATTACCCCAGATAAGCGCACTCGATTCGGGGCAATCTCAGTTACCGTAGCATTGGTAATGTCAGCTACCACATCAGGGGTAATGTAAGCTGCAGGGTCATGTAATTCATAGAGCAGTTGTTCTTTTACAGTACGAGCATTGACTAAGCCGCCAGTATTGTTTGCTTTAGTAATAATGCAGCTACCATCAAACTCAATTTCAGCAATCGGAAAACCAATATTGTGAATCTCAGGTACATCCTTTAGCCCAGGGTCGGCAAAGTAACCGCCAGTCACTTGCGCGCCGCATTCGAGCAAGTGCCCTGCCATCGTTGCGCCGGCAAGCGCATGCCAATTATCGTCACTCCAGCCAAAAAATGCCATTGCGGGCCCTAGAGTAAGCGATGGATCGGCAACGCGGCCAGTTACGACAATTTGTGCTCCTGCCAAAATCGCATCAGCAATTTCACGGGCTCCTTGGTATGCATTTGCACACACAAAATTAACTTGATCAAACTGTTCGCCTAAATGCTGGTGTAACAAAACATTTGCTGCTTCACCAGCCAAACTATCGCCAACCACAATGGCAATTCTTGGGCTTGGCAAACCCAGTCGTTTTGCTAGGGCTTGAATTACTTTGGCAGCCCCCTCTGGGTTCGCTGCTCCAAAATTACCAACAATAGTAATCTGGTTGAGCAGACAGTCGGCCAAAATGGGTTCTAACTCTAGCTCTAATAAAGGCTCGTAGCCTAATTGTGCATTAATCCGCTTAGTTAATTGATGACTAGCTAAAGTTCTTTCGGCTAAGTTCTCAAAAATGATGGCTGCGGGTCCACCCCCCTCGATTAAGGTTTTCACAACTGGCGCAGCTGCATCAGTGCGATCACCAGAAAAACCAGCGCCGCAGCCCACAGCAAAAATAGCCATTACAAATCTGTGCGCTTTTTAAGCCACGCATCTCGATAAATATTCGTCATGCCAATCATGATGGAAGTAGTCCAGGCCACAGAGAATAAACCCGAAAAGGCAATGAAAAGCGGCAATACTTTCCATTCAAAAGGCATGATATTACTGATAAAACCAATGGTGGTGTAGGTACTGCCAGCAAATAAAATTGCTTCTATTGGGCTTAGCACTAAACCCAAGACCAACAACATTAGAGCCCAAAGAATCACTTCAATAATATGAATTAAGGCAATAAACGCAAATGATAGATAGAAATGAAATAATACTAAATTGAATTTTTCACTGACAAAATCTAATTTAGTAATTTTATTAAATCGCATTAATATAAAGTTAATCGTAATTCCATGAAATAACAAGATGAAGACTAGACCCGCCAAGCCATAAGCAGATTGAATCGCTAAATCTGTAAAGGAAAAATGCTCTAAATCAAGGCGGATTGATGTCATTGATTAATTATCTCAAATGCTACGCTAGCTTAAACATGCAACATAAAAACGCTTAATTTCAGGGTCACATTGAACATCACGTACTTGAATCGGTTTTTGCAAACGAATACCCTCAATTGATCGACAACGACTTAAGGCAACATATACCTGACCAGAAGCAAAAGTACCCGAGGAAAGATCTACCTTTACCTTATCTAAAGTTTTGCCCTGACTTTTATGAATCGTAACAGCCCATGCCAACATTAATGGAATTTGGGTATAGCTACCCACTACATTTGGTCTAATTTTGCCCGACATCATCTCGATCTCGTATTGATAAGATTCCCAGTCAAATGGTTTCACTTCTACTATATTTGTATATGGTCCACTTTGTACTTCTACTTTGACAGTATTACTTAATAATTCTTTTACCACCCCAATACTGCCATTGACCCATTTCTTGGGGAACTCTTTGTCATTGGCGGTAAACATGACTTTAGCGCCAATCTTTAATGCTAAGTTTAGCGGCGAAGGTAAATTACGTTCATCAATATTAAACTTTCCATCTAATTTACCAAGATAGGTTTTTGCTGGTGAAGTAATTGCTAAAAGTTCACTACTATTAATTTGGTCTGCACGCGCATTGGTAGTGGTCAGCGTAATACTTAATGGATCAAGATCTTGATCAATCCCTGCGACTGATGTGTAGCATTGAGAATTAAGCTGCTCTAAGGTCGACTCAATATCTTCATTGAGCCGAATTCGATTTAACATCTGCGTAAATTCACCATCTTTTTGGCGAAATATTTTTTGCAACTCAATCATCGTTACAGCTTTACGATGCAAGACCATAGCACAAAAAAAGTAAGCTCCTTCATAACCACGTTCACGTAATATTTCCATATCCTCATTACGAACTACCGGGGGTAATTGAAATAAATCACCAACAAAAATAATTTGTATTCCACCAAATGGCTCTCCCCGCTTTGGCCCGTTAGCGCGTAAAAATAAATCCATCGCATCTATCATGTCAGCCCGAACCATTGAAATTTCATCAATGATCAATAAACGCATCCCCTCGTATAAGCGCTTATCGCGTACAACCTTAATATCCTCTTCTGGAAATATCAATCTAGGCGGAAAGCGAAAAAAAGAGTGGATAGTTACACCGCGTACCTGTAATGCAGCTACCCCTGTAGGCGCTAAGACAACTACATTGCCGGTAAGGTTTTCTCGTAAATAGCCAATTAATGTTGTCTTGCCTGTGCCAGCCTTACCACTGACAAAAATATAGGGGTCACCACGTTCAATAGCCTCAAATACTGCCTCATATTCAGGAGTAATTTCAATATCTGTGTTTTCGACCTTTGCCATAGTTGCAACAATAACACCCCAAAAGATGCGCTTCAGATAAGATGGAGGGATTACTTCAATGAGATTAATTCTAAAATGAATGAAAAGCCAGACAGCGAGAATTTTACTGAGAATGTAGTCGTTAGCCCAAAGACTCCCGCCTTGTTTAGGCGCTGGCTACCCCCAGGAATTGGCAGAAAATTAATCCTCTTATTCTTTATTGGTATGGGGTGCTTTGGCATTTCTGAGGGGCGTTATTTATGGAGCCTCTATTGGCTAGTTGCCATGACATTTTCACCGCGTATGGTGGGCTATTTTGTCCGTGGCTACGGCAGCATAATGAAAAAAATTAACCAGTCTCTAAGTTAGTATTAATTTAACCCTAAATTTATCGGCTAAGAGAACTGTAAGCCAAGCTCAACAGTTGCTTTATCATCAAGCTTGTGAGCTCACGAGACCAATAACAGGTTTGAAATGAAAAAAATTATTATTCTATTTATTACGTCGATTTCCTTATATGGCTGCCAGGTAGCACCCTATTCAGAATCATCGCCGGGCATGCAAAATACTATTCGCGAACAAATCAATGAGGGAGGTTGTATGGGTATGCCCTGCAACTACAGCAATTAATCAGCATACGTTATGAGCCTCGCAAAGAAAAATGGCTCTCAATTGAGAGCCATTTTGAAAACAGCCATTGCTGGTAAGTTACATACTTAACCCGCTGATTTATCTTGAATTGCAAAAGATAAATAACTTAAAAATAGCGCGATGCCTAAGGAGGCTAAAAATACTGCAAATTTTGACTGACCGGCGGGAAAAATTAAATAAAATGCAGTAGTAATACTAATAATCATTCCAGCAATACCAGCTAGTTTCAAAATTTTATCCATTGGAGTTTGCGATTCAGTGAAAAGCATATTTAGTATCCTTTCGTTGAGTAAACATATTTACCATAATGCAAGTGAAGTAATTCGCACCTTAGTTCACTAGCAATGCTGCTACATTACCTCGCGCCCTTGCTAGAGTCAAGACAAGCTGCAACATTTCCCCAGAAATTAACAATAACCTGCCTAATCCCAATTAAAATAAGGGCTTATGGTTTGGCTGAATCCTTCATTTGCTCAGTGGGGAAGATAAAAGCCCCAATCACTACTAAGAAGCAAAAGGCTGCAAAAGCTTGTAACATTAAAGTGAAGCCACCATTGGCATACAGTAAGGCAACCAAACCTACCGAAGCACCTGCAGCGGTAAAGCCTAAAAAATACCGTACCGCAAAAGCGCGCGCCCGCCATTCATCAGAAGTGTATTTACCCACCATCGTATCGTTAACGGTGACTTGACCAAAAATACTAATCACAATGCCGATTGATATTAGGATTAATAACAATCCAGATGTTTCTGCGGCAATATAAAGCATGGCTACCAAAAAAATAGCTAGTGGCATAAAAATCTTTTTGAGAGGATATTTATCCAGCAAATTACCAATGGTGTATTGCGCTAAAGCGCCAAATACATAAACCGTCGAAGCGATCAAACCTAAGAGTGCGGTATTTTGGGTAATCTCGGCAAGTCTTTCTTGAAATAATTTTGGTAGCGCTACCGTGATCGCATTAAAGGTGGTTGAACTAGCAATAATCGTTAAAACCAATGACACCACTACTAAAGCCATCACATTTTTGGAAACCCTCGCACCCCCCGTTCCCGTAGATTTTTTAGCAATTTTTTCATCATGAATTGTTCTCATAAAAATTAAGCCAATGCCAATGGCTATGACGCCTGGCAAAACAAAGGCCCAGCGCCAGCCTAAATATTCACAAATTAAGCCTGTAATTACCGCCGAAGAAGCTACCCCCAAATTGCCATAAACACCATTAATACCTAGCTCTCTGCCCAACTTTTCTGAATAAGAGGTCAGCATTGCCATGCCAACTGGATGGTATATCGAGGCAATAATGCCAACTGCAAAAAGGGCAATTCCTAATTGGATGGGTGTCTGAATTATGGCGGTACCGAGTAATGCTAAGCCCATGCCAATAAAAAAAATGGCCAGCATATTTCTTCTACTCCAGCGATCTCCAAGCCACCCACTAATCAAAGAGCCAGCCCCAAATGCAATAAAACCAGGGGTGGCATAGGGCAACAACTGAGAGTAAGTCATATTAAACACTGGCGCCATCACAATGACTGCTGCTGCAAATACCAGCATGGCATAGTGATCGATAAAATGCGCAAGATTAATAAAACCAATGACTTTTTTAGGTGAATTCATGGTTAAACCCATATAAAACAGGTCTTTATTCTAATTAAGATAGAAATTCTATTCCTTATTCCAAATTCTCTAGTAATCCCCCTATTCTGATCAGCCTCAATTAAACTAGCTAAGAACCATATTCCAAGACAGGAAGACCTAATGAAATTCGAAACTAAAGCTGTCCATGCAGGCTACAAGCCCGATCCAGTCACTAAGGCAGTAGTGCCGCCAATTTACCAAACCGTAGCTTATGCCTTTGATAGCGCACAGCATGGGGCCGATTTATTTGATCTTAAGGTACCTGGCAACATCTATACCCGCATCATGAATCCTACTCAATCGGTTCTTGAAGAGCGAGTAGCCGCGCTAGAAGGCGGCATTGCTGCCTTAGCGCTAGCATCGGGGCAAGCCGCAGTAACTTACGCAATTCAAACCATTGCCGAAATGGGCGACAACATTGTTTCTTCAAATGCGCTGTATGGCGGTACCTATAATTTATTTGCCCATACCTTACCGCAATATGGCATTGAAACTCGCTTTGCTGATTACCGCGAGCCCAAAAGTTTTGAGCCGCTAATCGATGCCCGCACCAAAGCAATCTATGTTGAATCACTGGGCAACCCCCAAGGCAATGTTACCGATATTGCTGCCATAGCAGAAATGGCACACCGCCATGGCATCCCGCTAATTGTTGATAACACGGTACCTAGCCCCTATCTATGCCGCCCCATTGAGCATGGTGCCGATATTGTGGTGCAATCCTTAACCAAGTATATGGGCGGCCATGGCAATAGTTTAGGTGGCGCCATCATTGATTCAGGCAAATTTCCTTGGGCCGAGCATAAAGAAAAATTTAAGCGCCTCAATGAACCCGACGTGAGTTATCACGGAGTGGTCTATACCGAGGCTTTAGGGCCCGCAGCTTATATTGGTCGTGCACGCGTAGTGCCACTAAGAAATATGGGGGCTGCTATTTCACCCTTTAATGCCTTTTTAATTCTGCAAGGAATTGAAACCTTGCCGCTACGCATGGATCGTATTTGTGAAAATACTTTAGCGATAGCTAATTTTATGAAACAACAGACAAAGGTACAGTGGGTTAACTATGCAGGCTTACCCGACCACCCTGACCATGCCTTAGTAAAAAGAATAATGGGCGGCAAAGCATCTGGCCTAATGACTTTTGGTGTTAAAGGGGGGCGAGCTGCGGGCGAACGTTTCTTAGATGCCTTAAATTTATTTACCCGCTTAGTAAATATTGGCGATGTCAGATCACTTGCAACACACCCTGCTTCAACTACCCATCGCCAACTTTCACCTGAAGAATTGACTAAATCTGGAGTTACCGAAGATACAGTACGTTTATGTGTGGGCATTGAACATATTGATGATTTAAAAGAAGATCTCGCTCAAGCCTTAGCCAAGGTACCTTAATAGCAATGCATTATCTCTTCTGCCATCGCGCCATTGCCTCATCGTCAGTGAGGCGCGCATCAACCCAATGCTCACCTGTTGGGGTGGCCTCTTTTTTCCAAAAAGGAGCAGCGGTTTTTAAATAGTCCATGATAAATTCGCAGGCGGCAAAGGCTTCGCCTCGATGCTGACCTGTCACTGCTACCAAAACAATTTGATCACCGGGTAGCATTTTGCCAATACGATGAATAACTAAAACCTGATGAATAGTCCAACGTGATTTAGCGTCAACAATAATGGCTGCTAAAGCCTTTTCAGTCATGCCTGCATAGTGCTCTAACTCCATGCTTTTTACCTGACTACCATCGTTGATATCACGCACAGTACCGACAAAAGAAACGATTGCGCCAACCTCTAAATCATTTAAACGTAGCGCAGCAATTTCGCTACTCAAATCAAAATCGGCCGCTTGAATACGAACTGTCATTTCAGCCGCCAGTAACAGGCGGGAAAAAAGCGACTTCATCGCCATCGCTTAAGGCTAGGTTTTCTGCGGCAATATGTTGATTCACTGCGCAACTTAACGACCGTTCAGAGCTGAGTAGTTGAGCCCACACTTCTCCGCGTTGCATTAGCCAAGCTCGCAACTCTGCAATATTGACTACGGACGCAGGCACGCTAACCAATTCCTCGCTTAAACCGAGGCCCTCGCGTAGCGAGGCAAAAAAGCGTAACTGTAGTTTCATCATGCCATCCTAAACGATTTTATGAAGTTAGTGATGTTAAATGAATTTACTTAGCAAAGTCTAGTTTGGCCTTAGCGCTTCTAGCTAAGCAACCCACTAAACGGCATATAAGCCACCATTGCACCGCGTTGAATTGGCTGATTTGGCGGACAGTCGACTAGACCATCGCCCCATGATGCACTCGTTAACACGCCCGAGCTCTGATTTGAAAATAAATCTAAACCGCCTGCTGTATTAACTTTGACACGTAAAAATTCATTGCGGCGATCGGCGCGAAGCCAATCAAAGTCTGCCCGCATAAAATATTTTGGTGGGCTTATATCGCTGCGACCCTGTAAGCGCAAAATAAATGGTCGCACAAATAATAAAAATGTAACGAAGCTCGATACAGGATTACCAGGTAAGCCCATAAACCAAGTTTCGCCACTAGCAGCATCAGCCCCTTTGCGTACAGCACCAAAGGCCAAAGGTTTACCCGGCTTAATCGCTATTTGCCAAAGATCTAAGCGGCCTTCTGCATTCACTGCGGGCTTGATATGATCTTCTTCGCCAACCGATACCCCACCCGAGGTAATGATCAGGTCATGGTTCGTGCTGGCCGCACGCAAGGCTGCCCGGGTAGCGTCTAAGCGATCGGGCACGATACCTAAATCAGTTGGAGTGCATCCTAAGGATCTTAAACAAGCCAATAAAGTATCACGATTAGAATTATAAATTCCGCCAGGCTTTAATGGTTCGCCAGGCAAGGCTAGCTCGTCACCAGTAAAAAATGCGGCTACTCGCACTCGACGCTTTACCGTTAAATGCGTAAGGCCAGCAGATGCGGCTACCCCTAATTCTTGTGGGCGCAAGACAGTTCCGGCTGTTAAAGCGACTTTACCTGCCATAAGATCTTCCCCACGTCGACGAATCCACTGTCCCGTAGCCGGTAAATGATTAATTTGCACGCGATCAGCTTGGCCACCATTTTCACTTGCAAGCAAACTAGTGTCTTCTTGCATAACTATGGCGTCAGCACCCGCAGGAATTGGTGCGCCAGTAAAAATACGGGCTGCCTGCCTAGCTTCTAAAGTTTGCCCTACCGAGCCTGCTGGAATACGTTGGCCCACTTGTAAGGTCATGTCTGCCGCGCTTAAATCGGCGCAACGAATCGCGTACCCATCCATCGAGCTGTTATCAAGAGGGGGCACATCAACTAGGCTCGCCAAGTCTTCTGCTAATACTCGCCCTAAGGCTGCCTGAGTTGCCTCCCGCTCAACTTCGCCAACGGCTTCTGCATGCGGCAGTAAATGATCTAAAGCTTCTTGAGCGGTTAGCATATTTTTTATTGAGGATGTGAAGTAATAAAAGACTTCACCTGCTTTATATCAGGCGCCATGGTCTGTACTCGTTGAGGTAACGTTTTAATACTTTGAAAAGCAAGTGGGCAATCAGCTGGGCGCCCTAGCGCAGCTTCAATTGTCTCTTCGAATTTAATCGGTAAAGCTGTTTCAAGCACAATCATCGGTATATCCGCCTGCAAGTAACGGCGAGCCACTTGAACACCGTCAGCGGTATGCGGATCAATCATGACACCATACTGAGCATCAATCTGCCGAATAGTCTCGAGGCGATTTTGATGACTGCTACTTCCAGAAACAAAGCCAAACTGCTGCAAGGCATGAAAAGTTGGATCGGCCGATAAATTAAAGCCCCCTGTCTCATCTACTTGTTTAAATAAAGCGGCAGTGCGTTGGCCATCTTGACCTAACAAATCGAAAATAAAGCGCTCAAAATTACTAGCTTTCGAGATGTCCATCGATGGACTAGAGGTGTGTAAAGTCTCTACCGCTTTACGAGCGCGATAAATTCCTGTTCTGAAAAAATCATCTAGCACATTATTTTCATTGGTAGCAAGTACTAAACGTTCGATTGGCAAACCCATCATACGCGCGATATGACCCGCACAAATATTGCCAAAATTACCTGATGGCACAGCAAATGACACCCGCTCTGCATTTGATTTAGTGGCGAGAAAATATCCTTGAAAGTAATACACAATTTGCGCCACAACGCGCCCCCAGTTAATCGAGTTCACAGTGCCAATGTGATGGCGGTCTTTAAATTCGAGGTCGTTACTCACTGCTTTAACAATATCTTGGCAGTCATCAAATACCCCATTAACGGCTAAATTATAGATATTGGCATCGCACAAAGAATACATTTGCGCAGCTTGAAAAGCGCTCATTTTGCCTTGCGGTGACAACATAAAGACTTGAATGCCGGCTTTACCTCGCATGGCATATTCCGCAGCGCTGCCCGTATCACCTGAAGTAGCGCCCAAGATATTGAGTTGTTGTCCTGTTTGCTGCAAAACATATTCAAATAAATTACCCAGTAACTGCATCGCCATATCTTTAAATGCTAAGGTGGGTCCGTTAGAGAGGCTTAAGAGGCTTAAGGTAGTACCCTGCTCTTCTCCTAAATAATGCAAAGGGGTAATATCGCTCGCTAAATCAGTTTGACGTCCATTGCAATAAACTGCGGCGCTATAGGTTTTATGCGTAAGAGCGCGTAAATCTGCTGCAGGAATATCATCACAATACAAACGCAAAATTTCATAAGCTAGATCGGCATACGATAATTTGCGCCAAGCATCGAGCTGCGCAAGACTGACAGTGGGGTAGCGTACCGGCAAATATAAACCACCATCAGGGGCCAAGCCGCCAAGCAAGATTTTTTGGAAACTTACTTGCGGGCTCTTGCCACGGGTAGATTGATACAGCATCGTGCTTACCTATGCTTAACTGTAGTTACGATAAATTTTCAAGTCGTAACTTAACGACGTCGCCGATGACTGTGCGCAAAGACTGCATCTCTTGAATTGCTGCCAGCATATTTTTTTCTTTAGTGGCATGAGTCAACATCACTAAATCAGTTTGACTTTCGCCCTCGGCCGCTTCTTTCTGAATAAGAGCATCAATTGAAACGCTATGCGCAGCCAAAATTTTCGTAATTTCTGCTAATACACCCGCCTGATCCGCAACACACAAACGTAAGTAATAACTGCTCGTAATTTCACTAATAGGCAAAATAGGTAAGTTTTGCATCGCATCTGGTTGAAAGGCTAAATGCGGGACCCGATTTTCAGGGTCGGCTGTCATTAACCGCGTTACATCAACCAAATCGGCAATGACCGCTGAAGCAGTTGGCTCAGAGCCAGCACCTTTACCGTAATACAAAGTAGTGCCTACGGCATCGCCAAACACTTGCACGGCATTCATTGCACCTTCAACATTGGCAATGAGGCGCTTAGCTGGAATTAAGGTAGGGTGCACCCGCAGCTCAATGCCTGCAGGCGTACGCTTAGTAATGCCTAGTAGCTTAATGCGATAACCTAGTTGCTCGGCGTAGCGAATATCGACAGCAGATAATTGGGCAATACCTTCAACATAGGCATGTTTAAATTGCATAGGAATACCAAATGCAATGGCGCTCATAATGGTCACTTTATGTGCTGCGTCGATACCCTCGATATCAAAAGTAGGGTCGGCTTCAGCATAACCAAGGCGTTGCGCTTCCTTTAGAGCAGTAGCAAAGTCTATGCCCTTATCGCGCATTTCTGACAAAATGAAGTTGGTTGTGCCATTAATAATTCCCGCGATCCATTCAATGCGATTCGCCGATAAGCCTTCGCGCAAGGCTTTGATAATGGGAATACCGCCCGCAACTGCGGCCTCAAAAGCTACCATGACACCTTTTTGATGGGCCGCTGCAAAAATGGCATTCCCATGCACAGCAATTAAAGCTTTGTTTGCCGTAACCACATGTTTGCCAGCTGCAATAGCTTCCATGACTAAATCTTTAGCTACTCCATACCCACCAATCAACTCAATCACGATATCTATTTCAGGGTCGGCAATGACGGCTCTAGCATCGGCCACCACTTGAGCGCGATCCTGAACTAATTCTTTAGCGCGGGAAACATTTAAATCGGCTACGGTATGAATGCGAATCCCGCGCCCAGCGCGACGTTGTATTTCATCTTGGTTGCGCTCAAGCACCGCAAACACCCCGCCGCCCACGGTTCCAATACCTAAAAGACCAACCTGAATCGGTTTTAATGCAGATGATTTCATGATGCTTTAGCTGTTAAGGGTGTTTTGGCAGTGCCATGTTTTTGTCGATAACGCTCAAGAAAGCGGGCTAAACGACCAATAGCTTCACGCAACACATCTTCATGCGGTAAAAATACCACACGGAAATGATCGGGCTTAACCCAATTAAAACCAGTGCCCTGCACTAGTAAAACTTTTTCTTCACGCAAAAAATCAGCAATCCATTTTTGATCATCGGTAATTGGGTATATCTCGGGGTCTAATTTTGGAAAGAGGTATAAAGCCGATTTTGGCTTTACGCAACTCACCCCTGGAATAGCAGTAATGAGATTCCAAGCCAGCTCACGCTGGCGGGCTAAACGACCATCGACCGCAACCAAGTCTTTAATGCTTTGATAACCACCCAAGGCCGTTTGAATAGCATATTGTCCTGGCACATTAGCGCACAAGCGCATCGAGGACAACATATTTAATCCTTCGATGTAATCTTGCGCATGGCTTTTATCTCCGGACACCACCATCCAGCCCGCGCGGTAACCACAAGAGCGATAATTTTTTGATAAGCCATTAAAGGTGATGGTGACAACATCGGTAGACAATGCCCCTAAAGAGATGTGCTCAGCCTCGTCGTACACCATCTTGTCATAAATTTCATCGGCAAATAATAAAAGCCCATGCTCCCGGGCAATTGCTACCAAGCTTAAAAGTACTTCCTTTGAGTAAATTGCGCCAGTAGGATTGTTTGGATTAATGACCACAATCGCTTTGGTTTTCGGAGAAATTTTGCTACGTAAATCTTCTAAATCGGGCGCCCATTCATTGGTCTCATCGCATAAATAATGCACTGGCGTGCCGCCCGATAAACTGACTGCTGCCGTCCATAGCGGATAGTCTGGGGCAGGTACTAAAACTTCATCACCATCGTTTAACAATGCATTCATGGCCAAAACAATTAGCTCAGATACGCCATTACCAGTGTAAATATCATCTAGGGTGACGCCTTGAATATTTTTTTGCTGACAATAATGCATAATTGCTTTACGAGCAGCAAAAATACCTTTTGAATCTGAATAAGCTGAGGCATTCCCCAGATTGCGAATCATATCGAGTTGAATTTCTTCGGGCGGATCAAAGCCAAAGACGCCTACATTACCAATATTCAACTTAATAATTTTCTGGCCCTCTTCTTCCATTTGGTGAGCAAGATCGAGCACTGGGCCACGAATGTCGTAGCACACATTATTGAGTTTTACAGATTTGAGGATAGTTTTCACAATCGTTCTACTAGTTATTTATTGGCCATCTAAAGCCCATTCTAAAGAAATAGGTATATAGCGAGGCTAGCTATAATTCACTCAATTATGACAGAGCGCACACGTGAAGCTTCATTCTGACACCCATTCCGGTCTAAATTCGATTTCGGGCTATGGAACTGACTATGTTGAGATTAATCAAAAACCTTATCATCATGCGGTTTTAGTCAGCCCATCAGGAGCAATTTTGGCTTGGCCAGTAGCGAACTTTGCCGCCCTAAGTGCAAGCGATTTTTCCTTGGTTTGCGCCCAAAAGCCAGAGCTATTTATTTTGGGAACTGGTACACGCCAATATTTTCCCAAGCCTGAGCTATTAAAACCCCTAATCGATGCTCGTATCGGTTTTGAAATAATGGATTCTCAAGCCGCATGTCGTACTTACAATATTTTGATGGGTGAGGGCCGCCAAGTCTTGGCTGCTATTTTGCTCGACCTAGCATGAAACAAACTTCCGTCAAACCAAGTCTAGTCATCACTTTACTAGTGATCTATACGATCATTTGGTTCGGCACTTTAAATTATCGCCACCTCATTCCTTCTGACGAAGGTCGCTATGCGGAAATGGCCCGCGAAATGCTTAGTAGTGGCGACTGGATTACACCGCGATATCACGACTATAAATATTTTGAAAAACCGCCTTTACACATCTGGGCTTCTGCCCTGATCTTTCAAGGCTTTGGCATTGGCGAATGGCAAGTTCGGATGTGGTCTGGCTTATTGGGCTATCTAACAATTCTTCTAGTCGGCTTTACTGCATGGCGTTTATATAGCCCGCGCGCAGGAGTCTTAGCGGCAGTTGCTTTGGGTTCTGCGCCTATGTGGGTGGTAGGTGGTCACTTTAACTCGCTTGATACAGGACTATCAGCGTTCTTGGCTGCTGCACTCTGTAGTTTTTTACTGGCTCAACATACTGATCGCCCCCATCTACGCAATCGTTGGATGTTGGGCTGCTGGTGCGCTATGGCTCTAGCCACCCTGAGCAAGGGTTTAATTGGTATTGCGCTGCCCGCCATGGTTTTTGTGGTGTATGCCCTTGCTAATTGGCATTGGCGCATTTGGCAAGAGCTGAACTTATTAAAGGGCTTACTACTATTACTAGCCATTACTGCCCCTTGGTTTATTTTGGTCTCAATCCGTAACCCTGAGTTTGCCCAATTCTTTTTTATAAATGAGCACTTTCAACGCTTTACACAAGAGGAGCATAGTCGCCCAGGACCGATCTATTTTTTCCTACCCTTTTTGTTACTCGGCTTTCTGCCATGGCTGCCGCAAGCAAGTAGCGGGGTTTGGCAATCATGGCAACAGCGCCGCAATCAGCACCGCACTCAATTTTCTAGTTTAGTTTTATTAACTTGCTGGGTACTGGTAATTTTGGGCTTCTTTAGCTTATCGCAATCTAAGCTACCTGGTTACATCATGCCCATCTTTCCAGCGCTAGCTTTGCTAGCTGGTTATGTACTTGATCGTAGCTTAAGCGAATTTAATAGTGAGCGTAATGGCTTATCGATTAGCTGGAAAGTGCAGACGATATTTTTTGTGCTGCTGGGTTTAATTGGCTTTGCTTTTTTACCTCTGATTGGATTTGAGGCTAAGCCTGATGAATTATTAGCATATGCCGCCTATACGCAGTGGGTCATTAGTGCTTTAGTCGTCTTAATCCTATTTAGTTTGACAGCAGCACTCTTAGCTAAGCGCCATGCACTAGCTAGCATTTATTGTTATGCCATGGGCTTTTTTATCACTTGTACCATTGCGGGCACCGGCCATGAAGCTTTGGGGCGAGCAGTCTCTGGGGTTGATTTAGCAGCGCAAGTACGCCCACTCATTCCAGCAGATGCCACGATTTACTCCGTACGCATTTTGGACCACACTTTTCCCTTTTATCTTGGCAGAACCATGGTGATGGTAGAGTTCCCCGATGAGCTCGAATTTGGTGTCACTCAAGAGCCAAGCCGCTGGGTGCCTACCTTAGATGAGTTTATTAAGCGTTGGCAAAACGAGCCTACTGCTTATGCCATGATGGTGCCAGAGCAATATGCCGCCTTGCAAAAAGCAGGTTTACCAATGCAAGAAATTGGCCGCGACGCTAGGCGAGTAGTGGTAGCCCATCCAACTTTGCGAAAATAGTCAAATGAACGAAAAAACCGCCGCAAGCACGCTTTCGCCCCTCGCCTTTATTCCCTTTACTCGGCCCACCTTTGATGAGGCCACGATTGCTGCAGTGGCTGCGGTCATGCAATCGGGTTGGGTGACATCTGGCCCTAAGGTTGCTGAATTTGAAGCAGAGTTAAGCCGCTATTTTGGTGACCGACCAGTGCGTTGCTTTGCTAATGGCACGGCCACCATGAAAATTGCCCTACAAATAGCCGGTATTGGCGCGGGCGATGAAGTGATCACTACACCGCTATCATGGGTTGCGACTGCTAACGTAATTTTATCGGTAGGCGCTAAACCCGTATTTGTCGATATCGATCCACTTACGCGTAATCTAGATCTCAAGCAGATTGCTGCCGCCATTACCCCACAAACACGGGCCATCATGCCAGTCTATTTGGCTGGCTTACCAGTTGACATGGATGAGCTGTATGCCATTGCTAAAAGTCATCAGCTACGGGTAATTGAAGATGCTGCGCAAGCGTTTGGCTCGCAATGGGGTGGAAAACGAATTGGTAGCATTGGTGATTTAGTTAGCTTTAGTTTTCAAGCCAATAAAAATCTGACTACGGTTGAAGGTGGTTGCCTAGTACTCAATGATGTGCACGAAACCGCCTTAGCTGAAAAACTGCGCCTACAAGGTCTTACGCGGCAAGGTCTAGATGGTATGGATGTTGATGTCTTGGGGGGTAAAGATAATCTCACCGATATCAATGCCGTAATTGGTTTGCACCAACTCAAAAACTTACCCGCTTTTCAAGCGCGCCGTGTGGCTATTGCAAAATTATATTTTGAATTGTTAAAAGCTGGATTAAATACATCGGCCCTCAAGGACTTTGCCCTGCAACTTCCGCCCGAAAATTTTAGCGATAGCAACTGGCATTTATTTCAAGTACTTCTGCCGCTACAACAATTACAAGTTGAGCGGTCGCAGATCATGACAGAATTAAAAGCGCTTGGCATTGGTACGGGGGTGCACTATCCCATCATCACCAATTTCACGCTCTATCGTAAGTTAGGCTACCGTGCAGAAGCTACCCCAGTAGCTGAAGTGATTGGTCGCTCTATTTTGACTTTACCCTTATTTCCCGCCATGAGCGATGCTGATGTAAAACGAATTTGCGCGGCATTCCTGCAAGTTTTAGCAGAGCAACGTAAAGCCTAGCGCATAATTACGTCATGACGGTCTTAATGCCACTCAATTCATCCCGCCCTGCTCCGCAATTAAGTATTATTGTGCCGGTATACAACGAAGAGCCAGGCTTACCAGCGCTCTTTAGCCGACTCTATCCGGCGCTCGATGCGCTTGCCGAAAAACGTCAACTACAGTACGAAATTATTTTTATTAATGATGGCAGTCGCGATCGTTCTGCCGCAATGCTAGGCCAGCAATTTGAAGCACGGCCTGATACGACACGCGTAGTGTTATTTCAAAATAATTTTGGCCAACATATGGCCATCATGGCCGGCTTTGAGTACGCACGTGGTGAATACATCATTACTTTAGATGCTGACTTACAAAATCCCCCTGAAGAAATTGATGCACTCGTCAAAGAATTACTTGCGGGACATGACTACGTGGGCACGATTCGCACCAATCGTAAAGATACTTTATTTCGCAAAGGCGCATCACGTCTAATGAACCATTTACGTGAAAAAATTACCCATATCACCATGACCGATCAAGGATGTATGTTGCGCGGCTATCAAAGGCGCATTATTGATTTGGTTGGCAAATGCAATGAAAGCAATACTTTTATTCCTGCTCTAGCTTATACCTTTGCCACCAACCCAACAGAAATTACCGTTCGACATGAAGAGCGGTTTGCGGGCGAATCAAAATATAGTGTTTACCAACTGATTCGCCTTAATTTTGATTTAGTCACTGGTTTTTCGGTTGTGCCGCTCCAAATTTTTTCCATCCTTGGCATGCTTTTAGCCTTAGCTGCTGGCAGTTTATTTGCATACCTTTTAGTTCGGCGCTTTATTATTGGTGCCGAGGTAGAAGGCGTATTTACCCTATTTGCACTAACTTTTTTCCTCATTGGTGTGATGTTATTTGGGCTCGGTTTATTGGGTGAATACATTGGGCGTATCTATCAACAAATTCGCCAACGGCCCCGCTACGTAGTGCAAGCCGTACTCGAAAAGTCGTAAATTATTTTGATGCGCGCAGTTGTTTTTGCCTATCATGATGTTGGCGTAAACTGCCTACAAACACTATTAAGTGCTGAGATAGCAGTCGATTTGGTCATCACTCATACCGATGACCCCAATGAAAATATTTGGTTTGCGAGCGTAGCAGCATTTTGCGAACAACAACACATCCCCTATCTTCAACCTCAAGCAGACGAATTACTCGCACTATTACCGCGCCTACAAAATATTGATCCAGACTATATTTTTTCTTTTTACTATCGCTATTTAATTCCTGATCCCATCCTAAGCTGCGCCCGCATCGCTGCCCTCAATATGCATGGCTCTCTTTTACCCAAGTATCGTGGGCGTGCCCCAGTTAATTGGGCAATTTTGCAAGGCGAAAGCGAAACAGGCGCTACTTTGCATATCATGGAAGCAAAACCCGATGCTGGCGATATTATCGGCCAAGAACGGGTTGCTATTGGCCCAGATGACGTAGCCACAACAGTCTTCGCAAAAGTTAGTGCCGCCGCAGTTCAGGTCTTACGAATCACCCTGCCGCAACTGTTAGCAGGGCAACTAAAACGCTTACCCAATCACCTCAAACAAGGTAGTTACTTTGGTGGTCGCAAACCTGCTGATGGCAAAGTTGATTGGTCGCAAACGGCGCAATCGATTCATAATTTGATTCGTGCGGTCGCACCCCCTTATCCTGGCGCATTTACAATTTGGCAAGGGCAGCAAATGGTCTTAGCAAGCTCTGTTTTATTGCCCCTACCGCCCCCTCAAGTCCAGCTTGGTCAGCTGGGTGTGCAGATGGTTGATAATCAGGTGTTTGGCATTTGCGGCGATCAGCAGGTCATTGAGATTCTGCGCTGGTATCCCGCCTAACGCGCATTTGTATTCATTTTTTAGACGAGGCAGCAGCAATGAAAAAAATCCTCATTCTTGGGGTTAATGGCTTTATTGGCCACCACCTTTCCAAGCGCATCCTAGCGACAACCGATTGGGAAGTGTATGGCATGGATATGCAAAATGATCGCCTCAGCGATTTGCTAAGTAATCCACGCATGCATTTCTTTGAAGGCGACATCACCATTAATCGTGAGTGGGTTGAGTATCATATTCGTAAATGTGATGTGATCTTGCCCTTAGTAGCTATTGCCACACCAGCCACGTATGTGCAACAGCCGCTACGCGTATTTGAACTCGACTTCGAAGCCAACTTACCAATCGTTCGTTCGGCAGTTAAATACAAAAAACATTTAGTCTTTCCCTCAACCTCTGAAGTTTATGGTATGTGTAGTGATGCTGAGTTTGATTCAGCAACTTCAAATTTAGTCTATGGCCCAATTCATAAACAACGCTGGATATACGCTTGCTCCAAACAATTAATGGATCGGGTTATTTGGGGTTATGGTATGGAAGGTCTACGCTTTACTTTATTTCGCCCCTTTAACTGGATTGGCCCAGGCCTTGATAGTATTTACACGCCTAAAGAAGGTTCATCCCGAGTCGTTACCCAATTCTTAGGGCATATTGTGCGTGGCGAGCCGATTAATTTAGTTGATGGTGGTGAGCAAAAGCGGGCATTTACCTATGTTGATGACGGCATCGATGCGCTGATGAAAATCCTCGCTAATACCAATGACATTGCGAATGGCAAGATATTTAATATTGGCAATCCTAAAAATAATCATTCTGTCCGTGACTTAGCCAGCATGATGCTCAAGATTGCCTGCAGCATTCCCGAGTATGCAAAAACTGCGCAACAAGTCAAGATTATTGAAACGACTTCTGGCGCCTATTATGGCGAGGGTTATCAGGATGTTCAAAATCGCGTCCCTGCAATTGATAACACCATAAGCGAGTTAAATTGGCAGCCAAGTACCGATATGCAGACTGCCTTGAAACATATTTTTGAAGCCTATCGCCACGATGTTCCTAAGGCACGGAACTTAGTCGATCAAGATAATTAAGTGCTTGCTAAGTCTATGGCAAAAATCGCCTTAAAGGTGGATGTGGATACGCTGCGTGGAACTCGAGAAGGCGTACCCAATTTAGCCCGTGTGCTCGAGCAACTACACCTGCACGCCACTTTTCTTTTTAGCCTTGGTCCTGACCACACTGGCTGGGCGCTTAAGCGGATATTTCGACCTGGTTTCTTAAAAAAAGTGGGGCGAACTTCAGTACTTGAGCATTACGGTATACGCACCTTGCTTTATGGGGTTTTATTACCCGGGCCCGATATTGGCCAGCTGGCATACAAAGAAATGCAAGCGATTCATCGGGCTGGCCATGAAACTGGTATTCATGCTTGGGACCATGTCGCATGGCATGATGGGGTTCGTAATGGCAATGCTAAATGGACACTCGCACACATGCAGCGAGCCTACGATCGCTTTCAAGCTATTTTTCGTCGCCCACCAAGCACTGCTGGTGCGGCTGGGTGGCAAATGAATGAGGTAGCACTTCAACAACTTGATACCTGGAGCTTAAAATATGCTTCCGATGGTCGTGCGCCACTGAATTTGGCGCCCTATCGCCTCTCTTTCTCACCAGAAAGTATTGGCGAAAAACCGCATCAAAGCCAGTGTATTCAATACCCCACCACCTTGCCGACCCTAGATGAACTGATTGGCGTTGATGGCATGGATGCTTCTGCTGCCGTTCGACACCTATTAAGCCTGACCCAAAGTAACCCCAACGATCAAGTTTTTACGCTCCATGCCGAACTAGAGGGGCAAAAGCTCTTGCCTGCTTTCGTAGAATTAGTCGAGGGCTGGCTATTACAAGGCCATCAATTGGTAACTCTGGGTGAACTACACCAATCGTGGGTAGTCACTCAACAACTCGATAAAATAGCGACCTGTCCATTAAATTGGGGCACCGTGCCAAACCGCAGTGGTGAGTTAATGGTGTTCCCATGACCCATTTTGAAATACTTTTTTTAAACTTAAAGGATTGATATGAGCCTTACTATTGGCCAACGTTTACCAAATTGCAATATCCCCGCAACTTCGCAACTCACATTTTCGCCTGCGGCGTATGCGGGTCGAAAGCTAGTTTTATATTTTTACCCCAAAGATTCAACCCCAGGATGCACAGTTGAAGCAGGCGAGTTTCGCGATGCAATTGACGCCTTTAGCAAAGCCAATACCTTGGTCGTAGGCGTATCCCGTGATAGCCTTAAATCGCACCAAAATTTTCGTCAAAAAATGGATCTTCCCTTCGAATTAGTGGCAGATACCGAAGAAATACTCTGCAACCTCTTTGGTGTAATGAAGCAAAAAAATATGTATGGTAAGCAAGTGCGGGGCATCGAACGTAGCACCTTCCTCTTTGATTCAACAGGCAAGCTCTGCAAAGAATGGCGTGGCCTCAAAGTGCCTGGCCATGCAAACGAGGTTTTGCAAGCAGCTCAAGCAATTCAATAAAACCGTAAATAAAGCCCTTGCATTGCAAAAAAAATGAGGTAAAGTAAAGGCATATGCACCGGAAACGATGGTATGGTTTGATCATCAATCTTGGCGAAACTAAGCCGAGTGCGCTTAACCTCCCCCTCAGTTTTGTTAATTTTTTTCGTTTTTATCTCGACCGCCATCGCTTTTTGCTTGGCGGTTTTTTCTTTTAGGAGCCCTGCATGCCTTTGCCCCCACTTCCGACTCAAACTGCCGACCAAGTGAAATTGAACCGTAAGGAAGCCCCAAATTTAAAGCAAAGGCCCGCCCC
>CAJASX010000062.1 GCA_903944725.1 uncultured beta proteobacterium | reverse complement strand
TGCTGCAATCTTGCCTAAGGCAGGATAAAAAATACTTCAAGATAATATTATAAGTAACTGATTTATATCTCTATTTATTTATTGCATGGTTTATTAAGCGTCTGTCATAAAAGGGTCATGTAGAGGCCTTATTGTTATCGAGTTATCGATTCACTAATCTCTAAGAGGACCCATGATGAACCCGCTGTTTAAAAAAGCTTGCAGAGTAACTGCCCTAGTTAGCTCAATTATCACCTTTTCTACCGCCGCTTTGGCCTTAGATATTACTGGCGCTGGCGCTACCTTTCCTTATCCTGCTTATGCTAAGTGGGCAGAAGCATATAAATCTAAAACTGGCACGAGCATGAACTATCAATCGATTGGTTCATCTGGGGGTATTAAACAAATTAAAGCGAAGACTGTAGACTTCGGCGCATCTGATAACCCTGTCAAATTTGAAGATTTACAGGCAGATGGGTTAGTTCAGTTTCCTGCGATTATCGGCGGTGTAGTACCTGTTCTTAACATTGAAGGTATCAAACCTGGTCAAATTAAATTGGATGGACAAACTTTGGCAGATATTTTTCAAGGGAAGATCACCAATTGGAATGATAAACGTCTTAGTGATCTGAACCCAGGTACTAAGATTCCTGCAGGAGATATCACTATCGTTCACCGCGCTGATGGATCTGGCACTACCGCTATTTTTACAGACTATTTGGCAAAAGTTAGCGCCGACTGGAAATCGTCAGTTGGTGCTGGTGCCGCAGTTAAGTGGCCAGCTGCATCTTCTGTTGGCGGTAAGGGCAACGAAGGGGTTGCCGCTAACGTAAGCCGAGTGAAGAACTCGATAGGTTATGTAGAGTATGCCTATGCTAAGAAAAATAAAATGACGTATGTACTGCTGAAGAATCCTGCAGGCCAATATGTAGAGCCAGATGATGAGACCTTTGCCGCTGCTGCTGCGGGAACCGATTGGGCAAAGATTCCTGGCATGGGGGCTTTTATCACTAATGCCGCTGGGGCAAAGTCATGGCCTATAACTGGTGCATCATTTATTTTGATGTACAAGTCGCCCGCTAACAAGGCAAGTTCTGCTGAAGTGTTGAAGTTTTTTGACTTTGCATTTAAAGAAGGCAAGGCTATGGCTACCGATCTTGACTATGTTCCAATGCCAGATGCAACAACAGATTTCATTCGCAAAAATGTCTGGAGTCAAATTAATACGAAGTAATTTGTCATATTAACTGTGTCGAAAATCAGCTCTATGCGAGTAGGGCTGATTTTGTTTGCAAAGGTTTGAAATATGGAAGCAGTACTAAATAGAAATGCGCTTAGTTCTCAGGCAGTCAAGATAGCTAAACGGGAACGTATTGTTGATTTAGTCTTTAAGTACACAACTCAGTTTTTTGCTCTATCGGTACTGCTAACTTTGCTAGGCATTATTGCCTCTCTTTTCATTAATGCTGCACCTGCATTAAGCAAGTTTGGTTTAGGTTTTTATACCACCGTGGAGTGGGATATTATTAATGGCGAATTTGGTGGATTAATTGCCATTTATGGTACGGTTATTACTTCTTTTATTGCCTTATTAATTGCCGTTCCTGTGAGCTTTGGAATTGCCGTATTTCTGACTGAGATTTGCCCTAAACCCTTAAGAAGACCCCTAGGAACAGCCGTGGAGATTTTGGCTGCGGTGCCATCCATCATTTATGGCATGTTCGGTTTATTTATCTTTGCTCCCTTGTTTGCTGAATATATACAACCAGCATTAGCAGCAACTCTTGGTCAAATTCCGGGTTTGGGAATTTTATTTTCAGGAGCATTTAATGGTATTGGTATCCTTTGCGCAGGCTTAATTTTATCGATGATGGTCTTGCCATTTATTGCCTCAGTGATGCGCGATGTTTTTGAGATTGTGCCACCTGTTTTAAAGGAGTCGGCATATGGCATTGGATGTACCACTTGGGAAGTAGTTAAAAACGTAGTTCTGCCCTATACAAAAACAGGTGTGATTGGTGGCGTTATGTTGGGATTAGGTCGTGCCCTTGGCGAAACAATGGCGGTCACCTTTGTAATTGGTAATGCCCATAAATTATCAGCCTCACTCTTTGCTCCTGGTAACTCGATTGCCTCAACTTTAGCCAATGAATTCGGTGAAGCTGAAGTAGGGGTCCATTACTCTTCATTATTTGCCTTGGGTTTAGCACTTTTTGCAATCACCTTTGTCGTGTTATCGCTTGCAAAAATCATGTTGATGCGCATGGAAGCAAATCAGGGAGTAAAAACATAATGGCGCGTGATCAATCTCTATTCCAAAAACGTAAAAGGGCTAATGCTCTTGGCTTAACCTTTTCAACTACGGCGATGTCGATTGGAATGCTATTTTTAATCTGGATTCTTGCAATTCTGCTTTATAAAGGTTTTGCTGCTTTAAGCCCTTCATTATTTTTCGCCAGCACTCCTGCGCCTGGCTCAGAGGGTGGTGGCTTAGCAAACCCTATTGTGGGCAGTTTGATGATGGTATCTTTCTGCGCCTTTATTAGCACCCCAATTGGTATTTTGGCTGGTATTTACTTGGCTGAATATGGCGATAAGAATAAATTTTCCGAGATTACTCGTTTCGTTACCGATATTATGCTGTCTGCCCCATCGATTGTGATTGGCTTGTTTGTTTATGCAATTTTAGTGTATCAGGTAAAGCATTTTTCAGGATGGGCTGGCACAATTGCACTCTCCCTAATAGCGATTCCTGTAGTGGTAAGAACTACCGAAAACATGCTCAAATTAGTTCCGACCACGCTGCGTGAAGCTGCTTTTGCGTTAGGCGCCCCCAAATGGAAAGTTTCTTTAACGGTAGTTTTACGCGCAGCTAAAAGTGGTGTGATAACTGGGGTATTACTAGCGATTGCGCGGGTAAGCGGGGAAACGGCCCCGCTCTTATTTACTGCACTTAATAATCAATTTTTTACCACTAACATGAATGCACCAATGGCCAATTTACCGGTAGTTATTTTTCAGTTTGCGATGAGTCCTTATGACAACTGGGTTAATTTAGCTTGGGGTGGTGCTTTGTTAATTACATTTGCTGTACTGGGCTTAAATATTTTGGCTCGCATAGTATTACGTGAAAAGGTAAGTTTATGACAATGATGAAAACGATGTTTCATGCGGACATTAATCAGGTTGGTTCTGAGGTGGCGAATAACTTAAAAGAAAATGTAGAAACTGCTTCTGTTAATGCCCTTGAGATTAAGAAGCTTAATTTCTTTTATGGTAGTTTTCAAGGTTTAAAAGATATTAATCTTAATGTCTTAGAGAAAAAGGTTACCGCGTTTATTGGTCCGTCTGGTTGTGGAAAGTCAACCTTATTGCGTACTTTAAACCGGATGTACGATCTTTATCCTGGCCAACGCGCCGAGGGTGAGATTATGTTTTATGGTGAGAATATTCTTGCGCCTGGGAAAGATGTTAACTTATTGCGTTCTCAAATTGGCATGGTATTTCAAAAACCCACTCCATTTCCGATGTCGATTTATGAGAACATTGCATTTGGGGTAAGGCTTTATGAGCGTTTATCAAAAGCAGAGATGGCTGAGCGAGTTGAGTGGGCCTTAAATAAAGCTGCATTATGGAATGAAGCTAAGGACATTTTAAATCAAAGCGGACTCTCTTTATCTGGCGGGCAACAACAACGTTTATGTATTGCTCGTGGCGTGGCAGTTAAGCCATCGATATTGCTATTAGACGAACCAACCTCTGCCTTAGATCCAATTTCAACTGCAAAAATTGAAGAATTAATTAGCGAGCTTAAGAAAGACTATACGATTGCGATTGTGACGCATAATATGCAACAAGCTGCCCGAGTTTCTGACTTTACTGCCTACATGTACTTGGGTGAGTTAATTGAATATGGCAAAACAGACCAAATTTTTATTAAACCAGCACGTAAAGAAACCGAAGACTATATTACTGGCCGTTTTGGCTAATCCAGTCTTTTTAATGTAATTACAGCCGATTAACAAGAGATCCTATGCAAGACAAACACTTATCTTCCCAATTCGATGCCGACCTCAACTCCTTATGCAGTAAGTTATTAGAAATGGGGGGCATGGTTGAGTCACAAATTTCTAATGCTATGCATGCTTTTACTGAAATGGATTTAGAGTCTTGCAACCAAGTTATCGAGCGCGAAAAAGCAGTTAATGATTTTGAAATTGATGTTGATTTAGCATGCACTGAAATTATTGCTCGTCGTCAACCTACTGCCCGTGACCTAAGGTTAGTCATGGCAGTATCTAAAGCAATTACCAATTTAGAGCGGGCAGGTGACGAGGCTGAAAGCATTGCTAAACGAGCTAAGCGCATTATTGAGGCGGGGAATAATCCGGGCATTAATGTTGCTGAGATTGAACTATCTGGGCAAATGGCAATTTCTTTATTACGCAGAAGCCTCGATGCTTTTGCTCGCCTAGATGCAATAGCAGCAGCTGACGTTATTAAGGAAGATAAGCTGATCGATGAAGAGTTCCGTTCTTTTGTGCGCAAACTCATTATTTATATGATGGAAGATCCACATATTATTACGCCAGCATTGGATATGCTAACCATAGCGAAGGCAATCGAACGGATCGGCGATCATTCAAAAAATATCGCTGAATTTGTAATTTATATTGTTAAGGGCGCAGATATCCGTCATTTGCCTCATGCAGAAATTATGCGCCAGGCATCAGAGTAATTTTAACTAATAAAGGGCAAGATTGATGACAGCTCAGCGAATCCTTATTGTGGAAGATGAGCCATCGATTGCTGAACTCATTGCGATTAACTTATCGCATGCTGGATTCGAGATAGATCGAGCATTTCAGGCCGATCAGGCTGCAGCAATGATGAAGGAAACGCTTCCGTGCTTATTAATTTTAGATTGGATGCTGCCAGGAAAATCTGGAGTACAGTTCGCAAAAGAACTACGTAATTCGCCGAAAACAGCTGCGTTACCGATTTTAATGCTAACTGCTAAAGGCGAAGAACTTGATAAAGTACAAGGCCTTAATGCCGGTGCTGACGATTTTGTTACTAAACCATTTTCCCCAAAAGAATTGGTGGCACGAGTTAATGCTTTGCTGCGACGCCAAGCCCCAATTATGGAAGAGCGTCCAATAGCTATTGGACCACTTAAGCTCGATCCGGTTGCGCACCGGCTGATGGCTACGTTACCTGATTTAGGTACTAAGGTTATTGCCTTAGGTCCTACAGAGTATCGACTGCTACATTTTTTAATGCTAAATCCAGAGCGCGTTCATTCAAGATCAGCCTTGCTAGATCGAGTTTGGGGTAATGAGGTTTATATCGAAGAGCGTACCGTTGATGTTCATATTAAACGTTTGCGGGCCGCATTAGCGCCGAATAGATGCGACCATTTAATTGAAACAGTAAGGGGCAGCGGTTACCGTATAACCAAGAATCCGGTTAGCAAGTAATTAAATTTTTAGAGGGTGCGCCATAATCAATTTTTGAATGGCGCAACAAATCGCGGTAATTATCTTCCAAGTGTTGAGTAACTTTTTGCCAAGAATGATCTAGGGTAGTAATGCGGGCTTGTTTACTTATGTGCTGTAAATCAATCGTATCTCTAGCAACAAATTGACTTTGCGCAATAAATGCTGCAGCGTTATTCATGTCAGCTAGCAAACCATTACTACCATTTTGAATAAACTGTTGGGCTGCTGCATAGTCATAAGCAACTACTGCTAGACCACTTGCCATTGCCTCTAAAGTTACATTTCCAAAGGTTTCGCTAATACTTGAGAAAAGGAAAATATCGCTGCTGGCATAATGTTGTGCAAGACTTTCTCCGGTTTGCATGCCAGCAAATATGCTGTTAGGACAACTTAATTGAAGGGCGCCTCTTTCAGGGCCATCGCCAACCCATATCATTTTTAAGCCCGGATTAATTAGTAGCATTGCCTTAAATGCATCAACACTCAGTTGTAAATTTTTTTCAGATGCTAAGCGACCAACATAGAGAACAGCTTTTTGTTTATTTTTAAGTCCCCAGAATTTACGTAATTTATCGCACCGTTTCGCGGGACTAAATAAATCCGTATCTATACCTCGGGCCACGACTTTAAGCCGCTCAAATCCTTGGTTTTCAAGGTGTGCACGCATAGTTTTGGTAGGTACCATTGTGAAATTACTTCGATTATGAAAGTAGCGCATGTATTTTTGAATTGAACTTTTAAGCCAACTAAATCCATAGTGAGATGAATAGGCATCAAAATTAGTGCGAAAATCAGAGCAAACTGGAATACCCAATTTTTTTGCTGCTTGCAGCGCCGACCAACCCAGTGGGCCTTCAGTGACCAAATGCACTAAGTCAGGCGGTTGTTTAGTCCATTGCCTAATAAGCATATTTTTTTCTGGAAGCCCAATTTTTAATGCACTATAGCCTGGAATGGGCATTCCAGAGACTAATATCTCTGCAAATCGCTCTTCGTCTTTGGCTTGATCTTGGCGTCCTTGGCGGGGTCGAATGAGTGTAATCGAATGACCACGTTCATGTAAGCCCTTGATAAATCGAGCAATGGTGCTTGCCACCCCATTAATTTCTGGTGGATAAGTTTCGGTAATAATTGCGATCTGCAAAGGCTGGCTTTGGGTCATATCACAAGTATTCACAAGATATATAACAAATTGATGAAAAAGTAAATTTTTTCTTCTTCTTGTCACAAAAGTAACATTAAATGCTAAAGAGAGCTATACATTTTGGTGGCTCTTTTATCAGCATATTTATTTCAAATAGGAGCCAACATTGATTCAATTTCTTGAAACCCTCAAAATTCAGCGCTGGGATGATCATCGCTACTATCACCATAGTCGAATTAATCAATCATTGCATTTAGTAAGCGCCTTGAGCTTTTTGTGTTCTTATGTATTACTTTTCACCGACCCAGTTGCAGCCGCATTACTAGCTTGGTTAGTAGCAATGACAACGCGCCAGAGCGGCCATTTTTTCTTTGAGCCCAAAGGGTATGATGCAGTAAACCAAGCTACACATGAGTACAAGGAAGAAATTAAGGTGGGTTACAACCTTAACCGTAAGATTGTACTGTTATTAGTTTGGGCGCTGATTCCTGTTTTTGTTTACATTAACCCAGTTTTATTGCAAAAGTTTATTGCGCTGAATAGCTTTACCAATACTGAAGGCTTTGTGCGTCAAACTGGCTTACTATGGTTGTGGTTAGGCGCTGGTGGACTTTTATTTCGTACGGTACATTTATTTTTCTTGCAGGGGTTTGAGGCTGGGTTGGCTTGGATGACTAAAATTCTGACCGACCCATTCCACGATGTAAAGCTCTATGCAACTGCACCAATCTATCTTTTGCGGGGTCAATTAATTGACCCCATGGGACATGTTGAAGCGCATTAATAAAGTCGTAGTGCAGCAGGCATAGCGGTAGAGATTAGCGAGTGGTGGCATTGCTCTTTGTAGCTATGCCACCTATTTTTTTACGATTAAATAGCATTTCTTTTAAAATTTGACGCTTAATTCCTTTATTACTAAGCGCTGGTGATTGCCACCACCAGCCATCGGCTTGCATTGCTTGCGCAGCAGTAATAAAACGTGTATGTATTTCAGCCATATCGGCAGGGGTGTAATTGAGGCTAAAAATAAAGCGCCCAGTACCAATCCAGCTTAGTGCGAGGCCTTGCTCTTTAAGGTAGTACTGGAACATCCAGTTGTAGCGACTGGGCTGGGTGTAGTACACGGTCCAAATGGTTGACATATTGGCAACCTGAACAGGTAAATTAAGTGAGTTAAGATCTTGGTTAAGGTCATTCGCCCGTTGATTCCAGGTTTGATCAAGATCTTCATAAAGTGTTTGGATAGCAGGCGTAGTCAGGTGCTCTAAAAATACCTGCATAGCCCCCATTACATAAGGATGTGAATTAAACGTCCCCCTTGCAAAGCAGACATCTGCTGGTTTTTTATCCTGAAAGCGTTTCATTAAGTCTGCACGGCCACAAACCACTCCAATAGGCAAGCCTCCCCCTAAGGTTTTGCCATATGTGACCAGGTCAGCTTGAACATTAAAATATTGTTGGGCGCCACCAAGTGCCAAGCGAAAACCAACAAAAACCTCATCAAAAATTAGCACAATGCCTTTTTCTGTGCAAATTTTTCTGAGCTCTTGCAACCATGCGGTATAGGCCTCCCGATCATAGTGCGCTGTTCGGCTACTGTCGAGCAGAGATGAGTCGCCCGGCGCGCCAAAATTTGGGTGCAGAGCTTGCAGGGGGTTAATTAAGACGCAAGCAATATTTTTGCGGGTCCGTAGTACCTGCAAGCTATCCTTATCAATCTCTTTTAAAGTGTATGTTTCGCGGGGCGGCAGGGGATTGCCAATACCAGGTTGTACATCTTCCCACCAACCGTGATATGCACCATTAAAACGCACCAAATGACTTCGTTTAGTGTGATAGCGGGCTAAGCGCACTGCTTGCATAACCGCTTCTGTGCCAGACATATGAAATGAAACTTCAGCTTGTTGCGATATTGCCTTTAGTCGCTTTACATTATCGGCAACGATAGGGTGATAAAAGCCCAATACGGGTCCCAACTGCTCAACGCGTTTAGCACCTTCGGCGATACATTTTTTATAAAAATCATAGCCCATCACATTAACCCCATAGGAGCCAGTTAGGTCATAAAAAATGTTACCGTCTAAATCAGTCAGGGTTACCCCAGCAGATGACTGCATGAAGCTACCTGCTTTAAGATGTTCGCTCACATAGGCATTAAATTGAAATGGCACTCGATAGCTGGCGGTAAACTGTAAATCTGATATATTTTGGGCGGCTTCACTGGTGAGAGCAATTGATTTTATAAAGCGCTTCTTAAATATGTCAGCCAAGCGCTCAAAACCAGTTTGTCTTAGTG
Organism: uncultured beta proteobacterium; assembly: GCA_903944725.1. Classification (GTDB taxonomy): domain Bacteria; phylum Pseudomonadota; class Gammaproteobacteria; order Burkholderiales; family Burkholderiaceae; genus Polynucleobacter; species Polynucleobacter hahnii. Next base: position 9,116 of record CAJASX010000062.1, on the reverse strand, counting down.
TACTGATTTCAGTTGGAGCATTGTCGGCATTAAAAAAAGAAGTTTGATTAAAAGTGTAATACGGAATTAAGCGAGCAACCCGTTTTGCCATTCGCGAGTGTCCCGCCAACGATGGATGTTTGGCTTTTGAGAGCTGTAAACGTGAGACGATTTTTTTAATTAGATATAAGCCTATACCTGCGCCTACAATACCGAATGCGATTTGATTTTCCATACCTGCTCCTTATGTCCCTGCTTGACACTTTTACTGCATTTTTTTGACATAAATATGTCAATTAAAAATATTGCGCAACGTATCTTAGGCCAAGAAGATCTCAATTTTTTGCTGACTAACCGCATCCCACGTATTGCGCTTACGCGTTTTATGGGATGGTTTAGTCAAATTGAGCATCCTTGGATTGCCTATTTATCCATCAAAACTTGGCAATTTTTTTCCCAATTAGATTTATCAGAGGCTAAAAATACCCACTTTAGGAGTATGCACGCCTGTTTTACTCGAGAATTAAAGGTTGGGGCCAGGCCGATTGACTCAGCTGAAAACGTGTTGGTAAGCCCCTGTGATGCCCTCATAGGGGCCTTTGGTCAGGTGAAGGATGGCATGGTTCTTCAGGCCAAAGGTTTTGCTTATAACTTATCTGAGCTTATTCCTGATGCGCAACTAGCAGCTAGCTATGAGGGCTGCGATTATGTGACTTTGCGCTTAACCTCAAGCATGTACCATCGATTTCATGCGCCCGCAGACGGCGTCTTAAAGAAGCTTACCTATATCTCGGGCGACACTTGGAATGTTAATCCAATTGCCCTGAAGCGGGTTGAGCGTTTATTTTGTAAAAATGAACGGGCAGTGATTGAATATGCTCTGAACGAGCAAGATAATCATCAAGTCATTACTCTGGTGCCAGTGGCAGCCATATTAGTGGCCAGCATCCGCTTGCATTGTATTAATGTTTTACTGCATTTAAAGTACCAAGGACCCAATCAAATACCGTGCCAGGCCCAGTTTCAACGGGGCAGTGAGTTGGGTTGGTTTCAACATGGCTCAACTATTCTTTTTTTTGCGCCACATGGATATCAGTTAATACAGCAATGGCACTTGGGCGACACGATTAAGATGGGTCAGGCATTATTTCATCGCCATTAGCCTGCTCTAGTGTGACATTTTCATGACATTATTAAGTCAGCTCTTACTTATTGCTACCTTAAAATAAATTTTCAGTATGAAAATTTGTATTGGGGGAGGTGATAATGCTGCAGTCTGCGAATGCACCAACGAAATGGGATTTAGGTACTATCCCATGGGAACAGTTAGATGTATCGCTAGTTCGCGATCGCGAGGACTTATTTTATTTAGTTACAGCTGCTTCATTTATAGAAATTGCTGCAGACCTTTACAGCAACAATTTAGCGCAATATTTTAATGGCGATCAAGAAATTGTTGAGTGGCTTGAATCGAGCTGGAAAAATGAGGAGGTACGCCATGGCACAACTTTACGTAATTACGCTCAACATGCATGGCCAGATTTTAATTGGGACTATGCTTATTCCAAGTTCTTTGCAGATTATTCGCGTAAATGCATTATTAGCGCCTACGAGCCAACCCATGTTTTAGAAATGGTGGCCCGCTGTGTGGTTGAAACCGGCACTGCCACTTTTTATCAGTCGTTAGCGACTCAAACCAACGAGCCAATTTTAAAAGGAATTGCGTTGGCAATTCGTGCCGAGGAAATTAATCATTACAAACATTTTTATGCCTACTTTAATAAATTAAACATTAACTGCATTACCAATCGTTGGCAAATATTTGGTGCGGTATGTAGACGGGTTCTTGAGGCGCGCAAAGATGATGCTGAATGCGCAATGTGGCATGTATTTAATACTCGCAAAGTAACTACAAAGCCAGTGGATCTGCGACAATTTAAATTGCTCTATCGTCAATTGAGTCTGCAAATAAAAAAAGAATACCCACTGGCAATGGCGACAAAAATGTTAATTAAACCAATGCGCTTACCACTAAAAGTTGCGCAATTTATTGAAGGCCCAGTAGCAACTTGCTCAGCATGGATTTTGCGGCATTAAGTTTTAGGTTTTTAATGCTGACTATTAGCGCGGACAATGAGCGGTCGAAAACTGAATGGCGCCATTTTGCTATTATCAATTGTTATCTCAACAGCCTGCACTTGATCGGCGCCCATTAATTGCAAGCGAAAGACGTTTTCAAGAACATATTTTTGATTATTTGTCATTAATGGTTGGTCAATCTTTAAGCGATGGGAGTCGCCATGAATTAATAAAATAGGTTTATTAAATATTTCAGCATGGTTTCTAATAGCCATAAGAGTATCGCGATAGCCGCTAGATAAGTTGATGGCTTGGGCGGGGTTATAAAACATATCTCCTTGGTAGGCAAAAACAATGCCTGCTAAAGCCTGTTTTTTTGCCAATTGAAAAGCATGGTCAATCCAAGCCAAATTAGCAAAATTTCTTTGAAAATATTCTTGTACTGACTCTAAATTTCGCTCAAAATTATTATTTGATCCAGGGATATTTAAGCTAACAAATAAAAATTGATTCTGTATCCAATAGGAATTTTCAACATAAGCTTTAAATTGAGGAAGCAGATCAGCCTGACGTATAAGGGTGAGTTTATTTTTCCCCAGACTTTGATTGGATGAAAAAAATTTCATCCGCAAAGCGTTTAGGCGCTCAAGTGGGTTGAATGATCCAGCAGCTTCGCGATGGCAGTCGGTCCATTCATTATCGCCAAGAGCGTAAATTACTGGCCCGTTAAACTCTTGAAACTCAAGAAAGGCCCGATGATTATTGGCATCACTGCAAAGAGTTGACCCCGACTTAATATCGCCAACAGAAATACTGAAATTAGGCTCTGTTTGATTAATTGCTTGAATTAGTCTTTTGTAGCGGACTTCATCTTGTGCCGAATATGGCATATCGCCGAAAGCAATAAAACGAATTGGCTGAGCCTGTGAAATACCCATTAGAAATAAAGTAAAAATAATTGCAAGTAGTAATTTCATTGCCTCAATCAAGGAATTAATTGGGTAAATTAATCTAGCTAGACTAGATCTTTCTTATGCTTTTCACGATTCTTTTTAGAAATTTTCTTAAACTTTTTCATATCACCGTTAGCATACAAAGTCCATGCTTGAATTTCATCGAGTAAATCTTTGAGGTCGGCATATGGAAGGGCTCGTAAGTCCATGAGATTGATTGAGCCAGATTCTTGTAGTTGCTTAACTGCATTCTCATACAGGTACATGCCCATTATGTGCTCCATTGAAATAAAAAAATATTTTATGCTTATATTGTGACAATCCTTCTAAATCAATTATTTTTTCATAATAATCAGTAACTTAGGTGGCAACTACATAGATTTTATGGGTAGATCTTGCTAAGATAGCGCTATGTTTAATATTTTGTTGCGTTTTATAGTGTTGCTCAGCCTAGCAGTCCTTGGTTATATGCTTGGTAATCAATACTTGGGCTCTCCTGCCGGGTTAATTACTGCTTTAATTACTTTGGGGCTTCCACTAGTTAATTCATATGTGAACTTAGCGAAACTGCAAAAATATATTATTGCTGGGAATAGTGAAAATATACCTTCTGTAAGCGGTAAATGGGAAGATATTTTTTTTCGCTTGCAGCGTCTTGCACGGGGTATGCGCCAAAAAGTGCGTCAAATTGAAGTGCAACATGAACGTTTTATTCAAGCCCTGCAAGCATCTCCAAATGGCATCGTAATGCTAGATGATCGGGATCAAATTGAATGGTGCAATGCAATTGCTGAAAGTTATTTTGGCATAAATTATAAGCGAGATGTTTTACAGAAAATTAATTATTTAATACGCAAACCTGAATTCGTTACTTATCTAATGCAGCGTAATTTTAATGAACCATTATTGTTAGAGCAAATGGGACCAGCCGCAAACTTAACACTCATGCTACAAGTTTTCCCCTTTGCTGAAAATCGAAGTTTATTGTTTTCTCAAGATATTACCGATTTACGTAAAACAGAAGCCATGCGCCGCGACTTTGTGGCAAATGTTTCGCATGAAATGCGTACGCCTTTAACTGTCATGACGGGATTTTTAGAAACAGTTCTAACGCTTGATTTAGATCCTGATCAACGCACTCGGTATTTAAAGATGATGCAGATTCAGGCACAGCGCATGCAAAGTTTAGTTGAAGATCTGTTAACTCTTGCTAATTTAGAAGCCAATATTCTTGTTCCGCTCATGCAGCCAATTGATATGCCTAGTGTGGTCGCTCTATTGAAACATGACGCCGAGGCATTGTCACATGGCGATCATCAAATTGAGTTTGCAGTTGACCAAGAGCATGATATTTTGGGTAATCAAAAGGAGCTGCTTTCGGCCTTTAGTAATCTACTTTCTAATGCAGTACATTACACTCCGCAAGGTAGAAAAATTTATGTGGCATGGCAGGTAGATAAAAATCTTCAAGGTAATTTTTCTGTCCGCGATACCGGAAATGGAATTGCTAGCGAGCATCTACCCAGACTTACAGAGCGCTTTTACCGTATAGATCGAAGTAGATCTAGAGAGACAGGCGGCACTGGGCTTGGTTTGGCGATCGTAAAACATATTGCTAATCGACACCAAGCACGACTGCAGATTGAAAGCACCCTTGGTAAGGGGAGCACTTTTCTCTTGCAATTTCCTAGCGAAAGAGTTGTTGCTATTTAAGCTTTGCGCCTAGCAGTGTTTTACTTAGTAAACTGAAGGTACATACATTGATTCGGGAATTTGATCCCGAATATAGTCTGGATTATGTACTCGCTTAGGCAATATCACTTGCTCATGCTCGATACTTTGATAGGGAATTTGTTGTAAAAAATGATGGATGCAGTTAAGGCGCGCTTTTTTCTTATCGTTTCCTGCAACTACCCACCAAGGTGCCTCGGGTATATGGGTGCGCTCAATCATGGTTTCTTTGGCTTTGGTGTAAGCCTCCCAGAGGCGTCGCGACTCTAGATCCATGGGGCTTAATTTCCATTGCTTTAATGGATCATGAATGCGCGTCATAAAGCGCAGATGTTGCTCATCATCGGTAATTGAAAACCAGTATTTAATTAAGATAATTCCAGAGCGTACCAGCATTTTTTCAAATTCAGGTACCGAACGGAAAAATTCCTCATACTCTTCGTCATTACAAAAGCCCATTACCTTTTCAACGCCAGCGCGGTTGTACCAACTGCGATCGAAGAGGACAATTTCACCAGCACCAGGCAAGCTGCTGATATAGCGTTGAAAATACCATTGCGAACGCTCACGCTCGCTGGGGGCAGATAAAGCTACGACACGACATACTCGTGGGTTTAGTCTTTGGGTTATGCGCTTGATGGCGCCGCCTTTGCCTGCAGCATCACGACCCTCGAACAGGACAACAACCTTTAATTTTTTTGCTACTACCCAGTCTTGAAGTTTTACTAATTCACTTTGTAAGCGAATGAGTTCTTTAAAATAATGGGTGCGCGCTGCACGTTCTTCAGTGGAAAGCGGATCTTGGCCGAGTCGTTCATCGTCCATCTCCATTTCGAGTTCTTCATCAAGGCTGTCCATAAGCTCTTCTTGAGCGCGACGGTAGAGATCTGATTCATTCATAAGGGCAGCCTGTATATCTGATTATTTATCATTTTTATCTTTAAATATGACAGAATTATTAAAAAGCAATACTAATTAAGGTTCTAATTGCGGCAGTTGCGCTGAATTGCTTGGCCACTGCAACACAATCTGGGGGTTGAATTTTAGAATTTTCTTATTTTTATCGGGATATTGAAGAGTAGATAAGAGATGTTGAATTAAATTAATGCGGGCAACTTTCTTATCATTAGCGCGAATAACTGTCCAGGGGGCATCGGCATTATTGGTGTTTTTTAGCATTACATCTCGCGCCTTGCTATAGGCAAGCCATTTTTTTTGCGCTTGTTGATCGATGGGGCTAATTTTCCATTGCTTCAGGGGGTCTTGTTTACGATCTAAAAGGCGTATGGCCTGTTCCTTTTTGGAAATATCTAAATAGTATTTAATTAACCTAAGGCCAGAGCCAACTAACATAGCCTCGAAGCTATTCACAGTTTTCATAAATTCGTCATATTCTTTTGTGGTGCAAAACCCCATGACACGTTCAACCCCTGCACGGTTATACCAACTGCGATTAAATAAGGTAAATTCGCCTTTGCTGGGCAAGTGTGCTACGTAGCGTTCGAAATACCATTCGCCGGTTTCTCGATCGGATGGCTTGCCCAGCGCAACAATGCGGGTTTCTCTGGGGCTCAGGTGTTCAACAATCCGCTTAATGCTGCCATCTTTGCCGGCACCATCGCGCCCCTCAAAGATGACTAAGATGCGCTCTCCGCATTGAATAAAGTGACGCTGTAACTTGACTAATTCAATTTGTAATAAATACATTTCCGTCTCGTAGTCAGACTTCTTATGTTTTGCTTTTATCAGAGAAGGGCTTGTTTTCATTGGGTGTGGCTTTGTCTGGATCGGTTGTCTGAGTCAGTTCAAGAAAGTGTCATAGTTATGTCATTTTAATAACTCATAGTAGCATTTCGCGTATTTATTTACTTTAATTGCTATAAAGTTCAATTTCAAATAAGCCTATATGACTACTTACTCTCGCCGTAATCTACTTAAATTAATTTCTAGCGCGCCTTTATTTCCGTTGGCTTCCAGCAGCCCAATAGCACTCTTAGCTGGAATAAAATCTGCTGACGCAGCAAGTACGCAATTAATTTTTGAGTCTGCATCATTTATCTCCATGCCAGCGCCATCGTTAAGCCAGCTCTCCCTAATGGCCAAGACTGAAATTAGTTCGGCATTAGAGATTAGCTATAAAAATGGCCCTAAAAAAGTTTTTCAACTAGCCTACGAACCCTTTTTTATCACGGGAAATATGGTACCCACAGGTAATGGCAGCCAAACTTTGGCTGGCGGATATTACAATATTAAAAATCAACCCATTCTCGATCAATCAGTTCTTGGTAAAGAGCGGCAGATTTTTTCGGATTGTCCTGATGGCACTTCACTTTTAAAACTACCATCTGCGCAAATTAAAGGCGTAAAAGGAAATCCTGTTTTTGCGGTGGTGCAATTTGAGTATGCCTCTGCTAATCAAAAGGGTGACAGGACCTATGGCACATTACCCTCAGCCATTGCCGTTTTATCACTTGATCAAGATAAAAAAACTGGCAATCTGAGCCTAGTTCAGTATCGCAATGTTGATACTTCAGCGGTAAAGGGCCTATGGATAACCTGCGGCTCTAGTCTTTCGCCTTGGAATACGCATCTTTCAAGTGAAGAGTATGAACCTGATGCAGCGTTTATTTCTGGTAACAAGCGCTTTAAAGAATTTAGCAAAAATTTATTTGGCGATGAATTTGCGGCAAATCCTTATGATTATGGTCATTTACCTGAAATTACTGTCAACCCTGATGGTAGTGGCAGCATCATGAAGCACTATTGTATGGGCAGAATTTCGCACGAATTAGTTGTGGTGATGCCAGATAATCGTACCGTGCTAATGGGTGACGACTATGTCAATAGCGGCCTTTTTGTTTTCATTGCCGATCGGCCAACTGACTTATCGTCGGGCACGCTCTATGTCGCTAAATTAGGGGAAGGGTTTTCTATTAATCCTGGCGATGCAGGAGCAAAATTAAGTTGGATTAAATTAGGTCATGCAACTAGCTCTGATATACGTTATTTAGCACATTCTTTACAAGCAAGTGACATTATGACGGTACTTAAAACTGACCCTAATGACGCGAGCTTCACTAAGATCTTCTACGATGGGGCTCCCAATTGGATCAAACTAAAGCCCGGAATGGAAAAGGCCGCCGCCTTTTTAGAAACCCATCGATACGCCTACCTCATGGGAGGTAGCATGGGCTTTAGCAAAATGGAGGGAACTACTGTAAACCTCAAAGATAAGATTGCTTACACCGCATTACAAAATATTCAAGATTCAATGATTAAAACTGGTAAGGGTTGGAATGCTGGTGGGGGAATGGCTTTAGATGAGGCTCTCATGGCTGGCGGAATATTTGCCCATAAACTTTCTGGTGGGCAAAAGGACCAAACGGGCGCTACTATTCTGAGCGAATGGCTTCCGTATCAAATGTATCCGCTGTTAAAGGGTGAAGATATTACCCCAGATGCACTGGGTAACTTAGCAAATCCAGACAAAATATCAAATCCAGATAACCTTAAATATTCAGAAAAATTACGCACTCTTTTTATTGGTGAGGATAGTAGCACCCATGTGAATAATTTTATTTGGGCTTATAACGTAGATACCAAAAAGTTAAGTCGCATTATGTCGATGCCAGCTGGGGCTGAAGCTACGGGTCTTGAGGTGGTTGATAACCTCAATGGTTGGACGTATATCACGACAAATTTTCAACATGCCGGCGACTGGCAACCAAAATTACACGGTAAGGTCAAAACCTTGCTCGATCCACTGATTAAAGAAAACTACAAGGGAGGATATGGCGCAGCAGTTGGTTACATTACTGCTAAGCCAGTGGGAATAAAAATTGGATAAGTCCTTCGCTAAAATCAGCGCTACCAGATTTTTTTTGCGCTATACAGCAGCTTAAGATTTTCGTAGCATTGTTCTCGAATACGATTTTGTTCAGCACTTAACCAACCCAAGGCAAACCAATGTTGGGTATGTTTCTCTACGCTTGGCCCTAATTCATGAAGCGCTACACAGATATCGTTATAGTTACCTAAACTTTCTAATGCCTTAGTCATAATCTTAAAATATTTATTTCGCTTATTAGGTTGGCAAAAATCACCAAAAAATTCAAGTGAGTAACGCAAAAACTTTAATTTTTTACGCAAGCGATGGCGCTTAGCATCGTCGATCAACTTGAAGTTTGCAGCTTGTTTTTTGGTATCCCGGTAGACACTATCTAGCATTGTCATGGCCCGCTTTTTTAATTGCATCGGAATAAGTGGAAGAGGAATTGAGGCTGAACCAATCTTACTAGTTGGCTGAATTTCTTGATTTCCCAGCGCAATCATTGCAAGCAGTAATTCTTGAAATGGCTTCGCATGTAAAAATGT
>CAJASX010000061.1 GCA_903944725.1 uncultured beta proteobacterium | reverse complement strand
CATTTAACTGAATTAATCCCAAAAAATTTGCAGACGCTAGCGCTAGAGCCTTTAAACGAAATTTGGCTGGCTTTGCCGATGGGCGATGGTAGTCAAATGCGTATGGTCATGGATCATCTTAAATTAAGTACCGCGACCATTCGCTTTGTGCCAGATTGGTTTTCATTTCGCTTAATTAATCATGGCGTTAGTGAAGTGTTGGGGATGCAGATGATTGATTTATATGGCACGCCGATGGCTGGAGTGAATTTATTTATCAAGACGGTAGAAGATTATGTGTTGGCAACCCTGATTTTGATATTGATCAGCCCCCTAATTTTAATTTTGGCTATCTGTGTCAAGCTCAGCTCACCAGGCCCAATTTTTTATCGCCAAGAACGCATTGGCTGGAATGGCGAAGTTTTTGAGATTCTGAAGTTTCGTAGCATGCCTACAAATCTAGAAGAAGAGCAAGTGCAGTGGGGCGGTTCAGCAAATAAATCGGTTACGGGCTTTTCAAAATGGATGCGTGCCACTAGTCTGGATGAATTACCGCAGTTCTTTAATGTCTTACAAGGGCATATGTCGATTGTGGGACCCCGCCCCGAACGCCCGATTTTTGTTGAGCAATTTAAACAAGAAATTCCAGACTACATGAAGAAGCATTTGGTGAAGGCTGGCATCACGGGCTGGGCCCAAATTCATGGCTGGCGGGGGGATACCGATTTGCATGCCCGTATTGAGCACGATTTATATTACATTGAAAATTGGTCGCTCTGGCTCGACTTCAAGATTATTTTCTTAACGATCTTTCGCGGCTTTGTAAATAAGAACGCATATTAAAGTTAAGGCGCCAATGAATTCGACCATGAGGTCTACCATGGACGTCACAGAACTAGAACACTTCCCCAAACGTTGGTTAATTCTGGCGCATGGTTTTAATATGGACGGTCGTGCCGCAAGCCAAACGATTACCGATAAGGTGCCTTATTTATTGGCCGCCGGTCTAGAGTTAACCGTCTTTAGTGCGGTTACCGGTTCTGCTGATCGACGCTTTACCCATCGGCAATTTTTCCCCTGGGGGCCGTCAGGCCTGCGCTTTGATTTTCGTCATTGGCTTGCTATGCGCTGTGGACGAGGCTTTATTTATAAAGTCTTGACCATTTCATTATCAGTATTACTGGCCCCTTTTATTGCTGTTGAGCGATTACTCGCTGGTTATTCAAGCCAATGGTCATGGGCATTGCCAGCAGCCTGGCATGGCATTCGCTTAGCGCGTGCCGGCAAAATTGATCTGGTTTATTCCACGGGCGGAGCTTGGTCGGCCCATTTAGCAGCAATGTGGATTAAGCGCTTTGCAGGCAAAAACTCGCAGCTAAAGTGGCTGGCAGAAATTCATGACCCATTAGTCATGCGCAGTAATGAGCATGATGACGGGCTCACCGCACCAAGTGAGCGTGAAGCCCATTTTCGCTTTCAGCTTGAAAAGCAAATTTGTTTACATGCAGATCGGGTTTGGTGGTTTACGCCAGGCGCTTTAAGTTATGCGCAAAAACGTAACCCTAACTTATTAGTTCCTGATGAGCGCGGTAAGTTAAAGGGCTTCGTTGTCTTGCCAGGAGCAAACCCGCCAAGGACTGAAGATTCGGCGGCAGCTTGGGTTCCCAGCCGACATTTGCATTTAGCTCATTTTGGTTCTTTGTCACATACGCGCTCATTGCAAGGCCTTCTTAATGCATTGCCACAGTTTTTTTCTCAGCATCCAGAGGCAATGGCCTATTTCCGTATTGATATTTACGGCTCTGACTTAGATGCGCTTTCAGCGCGCGCTTTACAAGAACATCACTTGAGCGATATTGTGATTACGCATGGGCGCTTAGAGTTTGCTGCTGATAGTCAACAATCTGGTCGCGAACAGGTTAATCAGCTAATGCGAGAAGCTGATGTATTGCTTTTACTCCATGGTAATAGCGAGTGGTGTGCTGAATATATTCCCTCAAAAGCCTATGAATATTTTTGGGCGCAGCGACCAATTTTAGCTTTAACTCATCGCAATCCAGCATTTAATCAGCTCTTAGTTGAGCATCAAGCTTATATTGCGGAGCAAAGTAATCCACTGTCAATTCTCGCTGCACTTGAGCAAATTTACGCCGCTTGGCAGCAACAGCAAATGCCCGTAATTAGCGCAAAACCGCTGGGTGTTGACCAAGCTGTACAAACGATTTTTCAAGCCGTTGATGAGCTTAACCAAATAAACTCAAAGAAATAAACTCAACTAAGCTGATTAACTAGGCTGATCAACTAAGCTGAATCGGTTGATGGAAAAATCATTGCGCTTAAGAGCGCTATACAGAAAAACAATATTTCAATTGAGTGTTTACTGCTAACCTCAGCTACGGTAAAAGTAAGTAATAAACCCAATGCGACCCAAATAGCAATTTGAGGAGCAGGTGAAGTGGATGTGCGTATTTGCCTAAACGCAATGCCGATGATGCAAAGTAAAGATCCCAGCGTAAACACCAAACCCGGAATACCAAAAGCAAGCCCGTAATCAACCCAAGCACTATGAGCCGATTTAATAGTGGCATTGGGATAGGATTGTTTGATGACTCTTTCTAATGAGTGCTCAAGCAAGCCAAAACCCAAGGGATTTTTGGCAATCGAATCAATGCCCGCAGTGGCCCAAGCGGCACGTTCGTAATTATTGGGATAGACCATTTCTCCACTAGCAGTTTTAGGGTAGCCTAGCTGCGGCGTATTTTGCCATTGCGGGTATCGATCAATTTGCGTAGCAATTTGTAAATCTTCAAAAAAATGATTCCAACCCCGATTAATTTGTAGATGACCTTGAATAAAAAATAGTAAAACAAGCAAGGGCAGCACTATCACTAGTAATGATTTCCAATAACTTACATTGAAATTACTGCCCAGTCTATTTTTTATGCTGCGCAATTTAGTGAGCAAAATAGTAATAATCCAAGCAAGTAAAAGGATACTTGCAATGCCGATACCATTACGCGTATCAATAATGGTGGTGTAAGAAAATAAAATTAGCAGAACACCAGAAAGCCAAAATGCAGATAAACCCCAACTGATTTTCATTTTGCTTAAACTTATTTGTTGGTACTGAAAAGCCGCCGCGCCGCAAACCGCACTAATAAAAATGATACCCATTATTACGGTATTAATCTTGTTACCAAAGGGGCTAACAAAATAATAGCGGGGCATAAATATTTGACCAGTTTGCATGGCAACGATTAAATAGTCGCCCAGTAAAAATAAAAAGCTGACATAGATACCCAGCCACAAGAAGTTAGCTTGATTGGGACGTTTACGTAAAACTAACCCAGTTGCCCCACCGATGAGAAAGGCCAGAAAGCTACGCTTCCAAGTGCTACCAAGCTCATGCAGTTGCAAAATAGGATCTTGGCTGAACAACAGGAAATGCAATAAAACCCAAATGAACATTCCAAGCCCAAGGCTAATAGGTAGAAAACGGTAGAGCGCAAATAGACTTGAGGTTTTCGAAAAGCGCTGAAAAAGGATTAGCGCTAAGATACAACCCACAATTAGCAAGCCATTACGAAGCGCAATCGTGTTGCTGATGGGCCAAATTAATAACAAAACACTGCTAATAGCGACCAGCGTTAAGTTCAGAATAGGGCTAGTGCTGTTTACTGTAGACGAGCTCATAAAAACAAATGATAAAGGGTAATCGGAGATAATAAGCAAATTGCTTATTTGATGACAAAAGGGATTAATCAGAAATGATTCTTTTAACGGGCGCAACAGGTTATATCGGCTCTCATACATGGCTTGAACTGCTATTGGCGGGTCATCGCGTAATTGGCATCGATAATTTTGTGAACTCAAGCCCAAAAGTGCTTGAACGACTCAAATCGCTCGCAAAGCAAACGCCTGAATTTACCGAAGGCGATGTTTGCGACCCCATTTTTATGGAATCACTTTTTAGCCAATATTCTATTAAAGGTGTGATTCACTTTGCGGCACTAAAAGCGGTCGGCGAATCAGTCGCCAAACCCTTAGCCTATTATCGAAATAATTTGTTGGGCTTATTAACGGTTTTACAGGTAATGCAACAGCACCAATGTAAGCGTTTTGTATTTAGTTCTTCAGCTACAGTCTATGGTGATCCCGACGCTGTTCCCATTGATGAGCAGGCTGTGTTGCGACCCACAAACCCCTATGGTCAAACCAAGCTCATGAGTGAGCAAATTTTGCGCGATTTAGAAATTGCTGACCCAAGCTGGCATATTGCTTATTTGCGTTATTTCAATCCCATTGGGGCACATGAGTCGGGTTTAATTGGTGAAGATCCGCTGGGTATTCCTAATAATTTATCTCCCATCGTGGCGCAAGTAGCCATTGGTAAATTACCTGTACTCAATGTTTATGGCAACGATTGGCCTACGCCTGATGGAACTGGGGTACGCGATTACATTCATGTGGTTGATTTAGCTCAAGGTCATGTACGGGCAATCGATTATTTATTATCTGAAAAACCTTCACTTACCGTCAATTTAGGTACTGGCTTGGGTTACAGCGTGATGGATGTATTGCGAGCTTACGAACAAGCAGTGGGGCGCTCAATTCCCTATCAAGTGGTGGCTAGACGTGTTGGCGATATTGCCAGTTGCTATGCAGATCCTCGTTTGGCCGAACAACAGCTTGGCTGGAAAGCCTCTCGTGGCATTGAGCAAATGTGTATTGATAGCTGGCGCTGGCAATCGCAAAATCCCCAGGGCTATCAAACTTAATATGGCGTTAGTAGAATGACCCAAAGCATGGTGCTCTACTGTAAGTCATACCGTCGCGATTTTCTGCGAGTCAAGCGCTTATTAATCTCCTTACAAAAACACAATCGGGATGCACTATCCTTTTATATATCTACTCCTATAGCTGATCATGAGCTGCTTTTAGAAGTTCTTGGCAAAGACGGCTGCAACTTAAGTTATAACTGGATCGCCGATGAAGCAATTATTACGGCAAATCCGCGCGCTCCTAAAGAAGTGCAGCTAGGTATGCCTGGAGGCTTAAGCCAGGCAATCATTAAAGCCGAGTTCTGGCGTTTAGGTTTAGCCAAAAATTATCTTTGTATTGATTCAGATAGTATTTTTATTCGTGATTTTGGTAAGACGGATTTTTTAGCTAGCGATGGCGAACCCTATACCGTTTTGCATCAAAATAAAGAATTATTTCAATTGGCTACCAACCGTGGCTATACTAAAGTTGAGCATGATTTACGTGCAGAGGCGATCCGCGTGCAACAATTATTTGGTCGGCTAGGACCCCAATATTATTGTGCGCCTGCACCATTTATTTGGTCGGCTAAAGTCTGGCAGTCGCTCGATGAAGAGTATTTAGTGCCCAAAGGTATTACTTTATGGGATGCCGTTACACCGCACCATCCGGAAACTCTTTTATATGGTGAGGCTTTACTTAATTTTCAGGCAATTCCCATTCGCATGATAGAACCTTTATTTCGAATTTATCACTACGACTGGCAATACTATACTGCGCAACGTTTAGGCGAAACAGAGGCAAAGTTAAAGCAAAATTTTTTAGGGGTAATTTATCAATCTAATTGGGAATCCGAACTTGATTATGGGGTCAGTAATAAGTCATTAGCCTCCAGAATGCTGAAAGCGATGAAACGCTATGTGCGCTACATAAAAAGCTATTTTTAAGTTGAGCAAACTATATGAATGCAGTCGACCTAAGTAATTCATTTCTACTAGCCCCAGAGAATCAGCCAGAAATTTTAGGCCCACTGGTAAGCGTTTCAATGCCAGCGTTTAATGCTGAACGCTATATTGGCGAAGCAATTGAAAGTATTCTTTCGCAAACTTACACTAATTTTGAGCTGATTATTATTGATGACGGCTCAACCGATCAAACTCGAGAAATTATTAATCGTTATCACGATCCGCGAATTGTGAAAATTTTTTCAGATCAAAACCGCGGATTAATTGCTACCCGCAATCATATTGCTCAATTAGCACGTGGGAAATATTTGGCTTTATTAGATGCCGACGATCGCGCTTTTCCTAATCGTCTTGAGCTACAAGTCGCTTTTTTAGAACAAGGTAATGCTGATTTATGTGGTGCCGATCATTGGACACTTAATCAAGGTAATGGCGCTATTAAACCATCTAAGCAGCGACATAGTAATGCCGATATTCAAGCCCTACTGACAGTTTGCAGCCCTCTTTGCAATCCAGCTGTAATGGGTAAACTCGAAATCTTTCAGCGTTTGCCGTATAAAAAAACTTCATTGCATGCAGAGGATTATTCCTTATGGACAGAAATTGCTTTAGCTGGCTATCGTTTTGCAAATCTAAACAAGAAACTCATTATTTACCGCTTGCACCCAACCCAAACGAGCATTAATCACATGGATGCAGCTAAAAATGTGTTTAAGCAATCACAAGCGCATTACCTTGAGTCTCTAGGTATCCCTATTACTTTTTTACCGCGGGCTTTACCAGTTAAAGAGCGCTTAGTGTTTGGAATTCGCTTTATGCGCATATTAAATCAACGCATTCGCAATATATCGATTGGGGCAAACTATGAGCTATATGCACGCTTCCAATTTCGTCAAAATGGCTTGCTAACGCCGTTAACTCGGTTAGAACGTTTACTGGTAGCAATTTCAGCCAGTTGGATGGGCCGGCGTTAACTATTAATTAACTACATTTAGTCAGCTGTATGAAGTTTATGCAGGCAGGCTTTTCCAATTGGCTGGTAATAAATCACTTAGGTCTAGAGTTGTGTCAGCAATCCAGCGGTTTGGCGCAATTACTAAGCCATCAACATTTTTTCTTAACCATGCCCCCCACCAACTAAAGGAACTATTAGCAATAATAAAGTGCTTGCAATAGGTCATTAAGTCAATTTCTTGAGCGGCTGAATCGGCTGCCTCATTACGTTCTATATAGGTAATTTTGAATTCTTGAGGAAAATTTTCTTTACACCATGGCAGATCATCAGAAAATAGAAAGAAGTGAGTATTGGGTTCACGCTCAAGAATTAAGCGCATGCCTGCTAGGTAGTAATTTAAAGATAAGACGCCATGAAATTGAGCTGCGGCAGGCAAATGGACGTAATCGCCTCGTCGCACATGGACCATTGCCGCTGGGCTAGATTGCATTAATGAGCGATAGTATTGATAGTGTTGATTAAGCCCAGTGCGAGGCTGAAATTCAGACTGTAGTTGTGCGCGAATAGTATCGATGTAATTAAAGGCCTGCCAGTAGCCGATAAAAAAGTGGTTTTGAGTTTTAGCTGAGTTGAGTGCAAAAACACTAGAATCAAAAACAAACCCATTTTTTTCACGATGGATTACTGGACCACTTGGTAAAAAAGATTGCAATAATTTTTTAAGTCGCATCGATTTTACGAAACTAAAAGCTTCTTTTTGAGGTGTAATGAATTGGGTATTGCTAATTTTCAAGCCCCTTAAGTCCATCTGCCGTGAAGTATCTCCAGCAGGTAGACGCCCATACCAAGAATCATCAAACGCTAAATTGGTTTGATAATGTTGGGCTAGCGCTGTACCAAAGGCATATTGAAACATTTGGTTGCCAAGGCCACCAACAAGATGGATAGTTATGGTCATATCTCTATAATTAAAGCACTAAGTAGGTGGCTGCAGCAGTTTTATGCTTCATAAGCAATTCAATTTTAGATTAATTTAGATAGAGCGACTCTTCATGTTAATTGGAAGTATTGTCGGGTGGGAGGCGGGTCAAGATGATCTATTTAACCCACAAAGCCCGCGCAATCGTGATGATTGTCTTGAGCCTTTCCGCGTTTTAAAGGCGCAAGCCCTAGCCTGCGGCATTGAATTGCATACCCTCGATGTGAATCAAAGAGAGGAAAAGATAGCTGACTTTAACCTCTATATTGAGTCAATTCCTCTGATTACGCCAGGTCAGGGAAAAAATTATTTAATTCGTTTTGAGACTGATTTAACAGTTCTAGTCAATGCAAATTCAGCTTATTTACAGCAGTTTGATGGCATTTTTACTTGGGATAAAAATTTCCTCGAAGCCGATCCACAGTCAGCAATAGGTTTAGGCATTACAAAAGCAAAATTGCATACAATTACGATACCAATTCCCCTGCCTGCTGAATTTATGGCAAACAGTGTTGTAAATTTAGGCTTTAGCGCACGACCGCAATTTTGTCTTTTAATTGCCAGCAATCGTCATGCTAATCGGGCCGATGAACGTGAACTATATTCCGAGCGCGTTAAAGCCATTCGCTGGTTTGAGACTAATGCACCAAGCGATTTTGTCTTATATGGTCACGGCTGGAAAGTACCGCAAAAGCGCTTAGGTAAGATAGGGAAGATGCGCTATCGCTTAGCTAAAGTACCACCATTCCTGCTTGGCAAGCCAG
Source organism: uncultured beta proteobacterium (assembly GCA_903944725.1). Classification (GTDB taxonomy): domain Bacteria; phylum Pseudomonadota; class Gammaproteobacteria; order Burkholderiales; family Burkholderiaceae; genus Polynucleobacter; species Polynucleobacter hahnii. The sequence continues at coordinate 19,281 of CAJASX010000061.1, read as the reverse complement.
TTTTTCCAAGCTATGGTGGCCCAGTAAAAAGTAAATTTACCGCCTTAAGTCAAACTCGCTTTAGCATTTGTTTTGAAAATGCACGTGATATCCGCGGTTATCTTACTGAAAAAATATTCGATTGCCTATTTGCGGGTTGCATACCAATTTATTGGGGTGACCCTGAGATAGAAAAAGTCATTCCAAAAACTTGCTTCATTGATTTTCGCCAATTTCAGTCCTACGGCGCACTCTATAGTTTTTTAAAAGATTTATCAGAAGAAGACTATCAGGCATACCAAATAGCGGGGCAGCAATTTTTAGCTTCACCCGCATTTCAACTATTTAACTCCACCAACTTTGCTAATGCAGTTATTGACTGTATCAAGCAAGATTTTCAAATAAGTTAAGTATGCCGCCTACAAACCGTAAATCAATACATGATGCCGAAATTTTAATTGCGGGCCCAGCCCGAAATATTGCTGCGCATATTGCCCATGAGATCGATGGTCTCTATCAGGCAATGTGTGGCTTTAAGTGTACCCATGGCTTAGTGGTAGAAAGTGATTCTACTGATGACACTGTCCAAGAATTGGCCGCATTAAAAGGGCGCCTACCGAATTTTAACTATATCAGCTTTGGTAGATTAGTCGACCAAATTCCGATGCGTACGGCGCGTTTAGCTTATGTGCGTAATCGCATTATTACAGAGGTGAAAACTAATCCACAGTATGCGAAGATCGATTTTATTGCGATGGCTGATTTAGATGGCATTAATCGTCATATCACTGTAGATGCCATTAGCCAATGCTGGGATGTATCTGAGAATTGGGATGTGATTACAGCCAATCAATTGAATTGTTACTATGACGTTTGGACTTTACGTCACCCTGATTGGAGTCCAGTCGATTGCTTGGAGCAGATGCAGAAACTAGAGCCTATCGTTGGTAAATTAGCAGCACAAAATCTAGCAGTTCAGGCCAAGCAGGTTCAATTAAGTGCCCATCAAGGCATGATCGAGGTCGACTCTGCATTTGGTGGTCTGGGTATTTATTCCCGTGCTGCCTTTTTGGCAGGAAGGTATCGCGGGGTTAATGCAGCTGATCAAGAAGAATCTGATCATCTAGCCTTTCATACTGATTTGCGCAAACAAGGTTATCGAATTTATATTAATCCCGCCCTCATTAATAGCGCGCATCACCTTGATCCGCCCCCACCGCCGCTAGCTAAAAAACATACTTTTTTGATCATTCGCGCTATTCAATGGCTGGGCAGGTTACTATTTGGGCATAGGCGGTTTAATAAATATCTCGATCTACTTAAAATAAATTAAGGTATAAATTTAGACTCATTTTGGAAGCGTAAAGATGATTTTAGTAACTGGCGGAGCTGGTTTTATTGGTAGTAATTTTGTGTTGGATTGGCTTGCCAATCCAAAGGCTGAAGGCATTGTAAATTTAGATAAATTAACTTATGCTGGAAATTTAAGTACGCTAGCTCCACTCGAAAAAGATTCCCGCCATGTTTTTATTAAAGGTGATATAGGCGATAGCACTTTAGTAGCTCATCTTCTTCAGCAATATCGCCCCCGTGCCATCATTAATTTTGCTGCCGAGAGCCATGTTGATCGATCAATTCATGGGCCAGCTGATTTTATTCAAACAAATATTTTGGGTAGTTTTAATTTACTAGAATGTACTCGTACACATTGGAATTCATTACCAATCGAAGAGCAACAGCAATTTCGTTTCCTGCATATTTCTACCGATGAGGTATATGGATCATTAGGCGCAAACGATACGGCGTTTAAAGAATCTACTGCTTATGAGCCTAATAGCCCATACTCAGCATCAAAGGCAGCTTCTGATCATTTAGTGCGCGCCTGGTTTCATACTTATGGTTTACCTGTACTTACCACCAATTGTTCAAATAATTATGGACCTTTTCATTTTCCCGAGAAGCTGATTCCGCTGGTGATATTGAATGCCTTAAACGAAAAGCCGCTACCAATTTATGGAGATGGTATGCAGGTACGCGATTGGCTTTACGTAAGCGATCATTGTGCAGCAATTCGATGTGTACTTGAAAAAGGGGCTCTTGGAGAAACTTATAACGTTGGTGGTTGGAATGAAAAAGCCAATTTAGATGTCGTCAAAACCATTTGCGCGATTTTGGATGAGCTTAGACCTCGAGCAAATGGCGCATCTTATGCCGAGCAAATTCGTTTTGTTACCGATCGCCCTGGGCACGATCGGCGCTATGCAATTGATGCTAGCAAGCTAGAGCGAGAGCTTGGCTGGAAGCCTAGCGAAACTTTTGATACGGGTATTCGTAAAACGATTGAGTGGTATCTGGGTCATCCGGAGTGGGTGGCTGGAGTGCAAAGCGGGTCTTACCGCGACTGGATTAATCGGCACTATGTCGCTTAGTATGTCGCTCAGCAAGTCATTGCGTAAGTCATTTAGTAAAATTCTGGTTTTTGGAAAGAATGGGCAGCTAGGGCGAGCTTTTCAAAATACCCTTAGCAGTCATTCACAGCAAGACATTATTTTTATTGCGCGTGGCGCTGAAAAAAATGAAGATCCCAATACATGTGATTTAGAAAACCCCTTAGCGCTTGAGCAATTCTTAAAAAAACAGCAACCTAATCTCATTATTAACGCTGCCGCCTATACCGCAGTCGATCGTGCTGAAGCCGAAAAAGAACACGCCTTTGCAATTAATGCCACTGCAGTTCAAATTATGGCTGAGTATGCCGCGCAAACCAAAACAACTTTATTGCACTACTCAAGCGATTATGTTTTTGATGGTAAAAAAGCAGCACCATATCTTGAGACTGATTTACTGGCTCCACTCAGTATTTATGGGGCAAGCAAAGCAGCTGGTGAAGCTGCAATCATTTCATCGGCTGCCCATTATGCTATTTTTAGAACAAGTTGGGTTTATGGCGATGGCGCTAATTTTATTCGGACCATTTTGCGTTTAGCTAAAGAACGTGAACAATTGGCAATTGTGAGTGATCAATTTGGCGTGCCTACTAGCGCAGCTTGGTTAGCGCAAATAAGCTTAGACTTTATCGCCCAGCCATTTCAATCTGGTGTTTATCATGCGGTACCTGATGGTGAAACCACTTGGTATCAATTGGCTTGTGTGGTGGTTCAAACCGCACTAGATGCGGGCGCTACCCTAAAACTGCAAGTAGCGAATATTCAACCCATTCCTAGCAAAGACTATCCAACCCCTGCCCCGCGACCAAACAACTCTAAAATGGCGAATGCGAAGCTAAAAGCTGTTTTTCAGGGACGATCGGTTGGCAGCTCTGCAAGTATTCCGCATTGGCAGCCAGCAGTAGTCCATTATGTACGCCAGTTGGTGAAGCAGGGTAACTAAGTTGGTGGCTAAGCGATACTTAACGAAGATGAGCAATTAAAATGATTGAGCAAATAACTAAGCAAAATAACTAAGCAAAATGACTAAGCAAACAACCAAGCGTAAAGGAATTATTTTAGCGGGGGGTTCGGGTACACGTTTATACCCAGTAACCCAAGCCGTATCAAAGCAGCTGATGCCAATTTACGACAAGCCAATGGTGTATTACCCTTTAAGCACTTTGATGCTTGCTGGTATTCGGCAGATTTTATTAATTTCTACTCCACACGATATCCCTCGCTTTCAAGAGTTACTAGGCGATGGTTCGCAATGGGGATTACAAATTCAGTATGTAGTACAACCTTCGCCCGACGGCTTAGCCCAAGCATTTATTTTAGGTAAATCATTTATTGGCCAAGATCCTAGCGCATTGGTTTTGGGCGACAATATTTTTTATGGCCATGAATTAGTCAATCAATTACATCGCGCCGATCAGCAAGCCAGTGGCGCTACGGTCTTTGCTTACCATGTGCAAGATCCTGAACGCTATGGCGTCGTTGAGTTTGATGCTCAGTTAAAAGCCCTTTCAATTGAAGAAAAGCCGTTCAAACCACGAAGTAATTACGCGGTTACTGGCCTATATTTTTATGATTCACAAGTGTGTGAAATTGCGGCAAGTATCAAACCTAGCGCACGTGGCGAATTAGAAATTACCGATGTGAATCGTCATTACCTACAAGCAGGACAACTTAGCGTAGAGATTATGGGGCGCGGTTTTGCTTGGCTTGATACGGGCACACACGATTCTTTACTAGATGCCGCAGGTTTTATTGCAACCTTACAAAAGCGCCAAGGCTTAATGGTGGCATGCCCTGAAGAAATTGCCTATCGGCAAGGTTGGATTACGGCTGCAAGCGTTGAAAAAATTGCTAGCCAAATGATGAAAAGTGGATATGGCCAATATTTGCAGCGTATCTTGCAAGAAAAAACTCCTTAAATGAGTAGCGTATGAGCAATTTACAAGTTAAGCCAACGCATATCCCAGATGTATTGGTTTTAGAGCCTAAGGTCTTTGGTGATGAACGTGGCTGGTTTTATGAATCATTTAATGCGGCGCAGTTTCTCGCTGCCACTGGAATACAGACCGACTTTGTACAAGATAATCAATCTTTCTCGAAAAAGAATACGCTACGTGGCTTGCACTACCAAGTCGAAAAAACCCAAGGTAAATTAGTGCGCGTGACTGCTGGGGCGGTCTTTGATGTAGCAGTTGATTTACGTCAAGCTTCAAAATATTATGGGCAATGGGTAGGAGTAGAATTAAGTGCGCAAAACCACCGTCAAATGTGGATACCTGCAGGCTTTGCCCATGGCTTTTTTGTACTTTCAGATACCGCTGAGTTTTTGTATAAGACTAGTGATTATTACTTTCCCCAAGGTGAACGTTGCTTAGCTTGGAATGATCCAACCGTTGGGGTTGCATGGCCTATTCCAGCTGGAGTAGAGCCAACGCTAAATGCAAAAGACCTCACTGGCTTAGCTTGGAATCAGGCGCCAAAATTTTAGTTTTTTAAAAAAGCAAGATAATTGCCAGTATGAGTTCAGCGCACATCCGCATTTTGATTGTGAAGTTATCTTCTTTAGGGGATGTCTTACATAACCTACCCCTCGTTTGGGATTTACGTGAACACCTTCCTGAGGCACAAATTGATTGGGTAGTAGAAGAGGCCTATCTCGATTTACTAGAACCATTACGGTCGCGCAATGGCTTGCGTGGCATTGATCGAATTGTGCTAATTGCTCTACGACGCTGGCGTAAAAATATCTTTAGCCTAAAAACTTGGCAAGAATTTTTTAGCTTTCGTAAAAACTTACAAGTACAGACCTATGATGTTGTGATTGAAACCCAAGGTCTTTTAAAATCGGCATTAGTTTGTGCCTTAGCCAAAAAAATACCCAATGCGTTGGTCGCAGGTCTAGCAAACGCCACTGAATACTCGGGTTACGAGCCCATCGCTCGGCGTTTTTATACGCAAGCAGTGCAAGTACCACGGCAATGCCATGCGGTTGATCGCTCACGTTGGGTAATGAGCTCGGCATTCGATTGGCCTTTATTGAATCGTCAGCAACAGCCCCCCAATTTTTATCCACCAGCGTGGGTTGCAGGTTTAATTGCTACAACCCAAAGTAATATTAGTCAACAGTATGTGGTTTTTTTTCATGCGACAGCACGAGAAGCTAAGCGTTGGTCTAATAAAAATTGGATTACTTTAGGCCAAAGTCTTTCAGAACATGGTTTACAGGTCATTTTGCCATGGGGTAATGCGGCCGAAAAAGTCACTAGTGAGCTGATTGCCAAGCAGATTGAAGGGGCTTTAGTGCCAACTGCTTTTTCCCTTAAGGAAGCTTTTGCTGTTATCGCTGGTGCGCAATTGACGATTGGGGTCGATACCGGATTAACTCATTTGGCGGCGGTGTTAGGTAGGCCCACTATTGAAATTTATTGCGATTCACCGAAATGGAAAACTGAGGGCTATTGGTCGGAGGCAATTTGCAATTTAGGTGATATTAAGAATCCACCCACAGTGAAAACCGTATTAGCGGTCGCCGAACGTTTGTTGAAAACGCCCCAATAAATCGCTGCAGAACAAAATCAAATTAAGCAAAATAAATCTAACAGATTAACTGTATTACCAAGCGATCTATCTGAGCAGCCCATTGATGCTAGTTAAGTCAGAATCCGTTAAGGCACCAGCATACGATTTTAATTTCAGCGCATTCATGATGGTGTTGTAACGCGCCTGATTTAAAGAAAGACGAGTATTAATCAAAGCATCAAATGCTAAAAGTACATCAAGGCTAATTAAAGTACCCACCTCAAAACCAAGTTGACTTGATTCGGCTGCTGAAGTAGTTGAGCGCTCAGCTGCTTCATAGGCCTTTACGCTCGCCAGGCCACCATAAAATCCCGTAAATGCTTGGCGTGTATTTTGCGCTGCAGTACGTCGTAAATTGTCGTAGTCTGATTTTGCTTTATCTACTAGCGCAGCATTTTGACGAATTAATGAAGAGTTATAGCCACCCGAGAAAATTGGAATATTGAAATTCAGCGCCACAGTGTTGTTGTAGATATTTTGTGATGCGGCAATATTACTAAAGGTAACTCCATTATTGCTGTTATAAGCAGCTGAGCCAACGAAATTGACGGTCGGGTAGTTGGTCGCCAAAGCGGCGCGATAGTTACTTGAAGCAATATCCACATTAAGCAAGGCACCCAACACCGCAAAATTGGCGGTCTCGGCTTGATGAATCCAATCGTTTAAGGTTTGCCCAGGCGGTAATTGCGGATTAATATTTTCAGATGGCACAGGTAATACTTCTTTCACTTTAGCGCGTGGGTCTCTCACTACGCCATCAATTTTGGCTTCTTTCGCCAAGGGCTTAAGCGCTGGTACGGGGCGTCCAACAAGTTGCTCTAAGATGCCGCGTTTAACCACTAAATCAGCTTGCGCTGTAATTTCTTGTGAGATAGCTAAGTCATAACCTGCTTGCGCAAAATTCACATCCACAATCGTTGCTAGGCCTGCCTCAAAACGCGCCTTAGCAGCATTCAATTGTTGCTTAATTAAACCAATCTTCGATTTAAATAACTCGACATTATCTTGGCTATAGAGCACATCAAAATAGGCTTGCGACACGCGCAACACGAGATCTTGTTGCGCTTGGTAAAGGCCCATATCAGCCACTTTGGTATTTAAATCACCCTGTCTAAAAACTTCAAAGGCGCTGGCGTTAAATATGGGTTGGGTCAGAGTGACGTCATAATTGCGTTGCCCGTAAACCCGACTATTACCAGTAAAGGTTTGTAAGGCTGAATTATTGGCAGCATGTTGGTAGTAGCGGGTTAGCCCTGGCGAAGCAACAATTTGCGGCATTAATACAGACAGGCCTTGCCAAAACAATTCTTGTTTAGAAACAAATAAAAACCGGGCACTATTTAAAACCGGATCACTAAAAGCCGCTTCTTGATAGAGCCCCATTAAATCAATTGCTTGTCCAGGAGCAATATTAAATGTGTTGGCATTCATTAAATTAGAGGCAGAGGGCTGGTTAGGCACCCCCAAATTTTGCTTTATCACCATATCTGGCGGAATCTGTAGGCCAGTTAAGTCGGCGGCGGTAAGGGGCTTAGGAAGGCTTGGGCGAGGCTTGGTAGCAGCTTCGGCTTGCCCTTGAATCGTTACTGTGGAAGTTGTATTGGGCTGGGCAGTTTGTGCCAAAGCAGATGCAATCGTGCATAAGCTAACCAGGGTCAACAGTAAAGCCGAGCGTAAAGACTTTAGGCGTAATCTCAGCTGCAAATTTAGGGGAAAGGTAAACCGAATCATTTCAATCCAAGGCTTCTCAATATGACATGAAGTTTAAGGCCAAACGCCAAAATCGGCCTTGAATGGCTAATTCTGCGTAAATGGACAGGATAAGGCTTTAATATTCGGGCTATGGATCTCATTTTCTTAATTAAAGCAGTTGTTTTGGGGGTGGTTGAAGGGCTAACCGAATTTTTACCCATTTCTAGCACTGGCCACCTCATTTTAGTTGGCGACTTATTAAATTTTAAAGATGGTCATGGCAATGCCTTCGAAATCATCATTCAATTTGGCGCAATTTTGGCAGTTTGCTGGGAATATCGGCAGAAATTGTGGCATGTCATATTTTCCTTGAGTAGTCGCGCAAGCTCAAGGCGCTTTGTGCTGAATTTAGTGATCGCCACTATTCCTGCGGCAGTGTTAGGTATCATTTTTGGAAAATATATCAAAAGTTATTTATTCTCGCCAATTCCAGTGGCCCTTGCTTTTATTGGCGGTGCGCTAGTTATTTTTTGGGCTGAGAAAATGCAGGCCCGCCATGCAATTCATCATGGGCCATCACCACAGAGCATTAGCCCAATTAGTTCGGTAGATGATCTAAGTTCTTTTGATGCTTTAAAGGTCGGCATTGCGCAATGCGCAGCCTTAATTCCCGGTACCTCACGTTCGGGTGCCACGATTATTGGTGGGATGCTTTTTGGATTACCACGCACGGTAGCTACCGAGTTTTCCTTTTTTTTAGCTATCCCCGTAATTGGTGGCGCTACTCTTTATGAGTTAATCAAACTTGCAAAAGCACCGAGCACGCTTTCAGTAGCTAGCACCAGCGACTTTACCCTGGCTTTAATCCTAGGATTTATAGCCGCTTTTATTGCTGCCTTTATATGTGTGCGCTGGTTGATTCATTATGTTGCCAGCCATACCTTTATTCCCTTTGCTTGGTATCGTATTATTTTTGGTGTCTTTATTTTGATCACCAGTTATACAGGCTTAATTGCCTGGACCCAATAGAGAAATTAGAAAGAACCCAATGGATCTATCAATTACCAACGTTACGGCAAATATTCAACTTGCTTTGGCGCCCGTTTTCTTGCTTACTGCAATTGCCACATTACTGTCGGCCATTACTGCGCGCTTAGCACGTAATGTTGATCGGATGCGCTTTGTTCAAAATGAAATCTATGGAGGATCTACAATTTCGGTAGAGTTGCGCAACCATTATTTAGGTGAGCTAAAAGAATTTAAGATGCGTGGACGCTTGTGTACTGCGGGTATTTTTTTTGATGTGTTGAGCGGGTTTTTTATTTCCTGCACAATTTTAGAGCTCTTTTTTGTGCAATCGGGTGCGGGGCAAGTGCTACGTTCAGGCTTTGCAGTTGGCACATTCGTGCTGGGTATTGTGGCTTTTATGGCAGCAATGGTCACTATTCTTATTGAGGTTATCGTGGCCTATCGTTCAGCTAGCTGGGATGTACCGCAAGAAGGGACTTAGCTGCAGGGGCTAAAATAAGGTTTTTACTAAATCTTCATTAGAAGAAAGTTAGGCTAATCATGGCAAGCAATACAAGCAGTCAGTTAGGTAAGAAAAAAATTCTGATAACTGGCGGTGCCGGCTTTTTAGGTTCGCACCTGACCGAGCGCCTTTTAGAGCGTGACGATGAAGTATTGGTAGTCGATAATTTTTTTACGGGTAGCAAGCAAAACTTAGCGCATTTGCTTGGCAATCCCAATCTAGAAGTAATGCGGCACGATGTGACTTTTCCGTTATACGTAGAAGTCAATCAAATTTATAACTTAGCATGCCCCGCTTCCCCAGTGCACTATCAACACGACCCAGTACAAACAACCAAAACTAGTGTGCATGGCGCAATTAATATGCTCGGTTTAGCCAAGCGTACACGTGCACGTATTTTGCAAGCTTCTACTAGCGAGGTCTATGGCGATCCTGAAGTGCATCCACAACCTGAATCGTATTGGGGCAAGGTTAACCCGATTGGTATTCGTAGTTGCTATGACGAAGGTAAACGCTGCGCAGAAACCTTATTTTTTGATTACCACCGTCAACATGCTTTAGAAATTAAAGTTGTGCGTATTTTCAATACTTACGGCCCCAGAATGCATCCAAATGATGGACGAGTAGTGAGCAATTTTATTGTGCAGGCCTTGCAGGGTAAAGACATTACTATTTATGGCGATGGCCAGCAGACCCGTAGCTTTTGCTATGTTGACGATTTAATCGAAGTGATGATCCGCATGATGGATGCACCAGCGGAATTAATTGGGCCTGTCAATATTGGCAATCCTGGTGAGTTCACCATGCTGGAATTGGCTGAGTCAATTATGAAGTTATCAGGCAGCAAATCAAAACTAGTTTTTGAACCATTGCCCGCAGATGACCCCAAGCAGCGCCAACCCGATATAACCTTAGCTAAAGCGCAGTTAGGCTGGCAGCCTAAAGTAGCCTTAGAAGACGGTCTTAAAGAAACCATTGCTTACTTTAGACAATTGCTGGCTACTTAGTCTGTAAGTTTGAATACCCTTCGCTGCAAGACCAGTCGGATTCGATCTTTTGTTTTGCGCACGGGGCGTACTACCCCAGCGCAGCAGCATGCATTAGAAACGCTTTCTTCTAGATGGTTGATTCCCTATCAAGCAACTTTGCTTAATTGGTCTGAAGCCTTTGAATTGAAGCTTAATCCGCCCGAACAAAATCCACGCCATATTTTAGAAATTGGGTTTGGAATGGGTGAAACTACCGCCACTATTGCGGCGGCAAGGCCTCAAGACCAATTTTTAGCGCTTGAAGTTCATCCGCCAGGCGTGGGTGCATTACTTAAGCGTATTAATGACATAGGCTTAAGTAATTTGCGCTTAATGCGTCACGATGCAGTTGAGGTCTTAGAGTACATGATTGGGTCAAATACATTGGACGGCATACATATTTATTTTCCCGATCCGTGGCATAAAAAACGCCATCACAAACGTCGCTTAATTCAAGCGCCTTTTGTCAAGCTTTTAGTAGACCGTTTAAGAGTGGGCGGTTACCTGCACTTGGCAACCGATTGGCAAGATTATGCCGAACAAATGGTAGCAGTACTAAATGCTGAAAAGACCCTGAGCAATAGCTCAACAAATAATACTTACGTGACAAGACCAGCTTATCGACCGATTACCAAATTTGAAAACCGTGGCCTCCACTTAGGCCACGGCGTGTGGGATTTACTATATCAAAAAGTTGCTTAGCCATTAGCTCAGAGACCAACACACACGTATTTCATCTCGAGGTATTCATCCATTCCCCAAATACTACCTTCGCGCCCTAAGCCAGACTGCTTAACACCACCAAATGGCGCAACTTCATTCGACATAATGCCGGTATTTACGCCCACCATGCCGTATTCCAAGGCCTCAGCAACCTTCCAAATACGACCAATATCGCGACTATAAAAATAGGAAGCTAAACCATATTGGCTATTGTTGGCCAACTTTACAACTTCATCGTCATTGTCAAAAGGAATGACAGGTGCAACTGGTCCAAAGGTTTCTTCATACGTAATGAGCATCTCGCTAGTCACGTTCGACAAAATGGTGGGTTCATAAAAATTCAGTCCACTAGCATTTGCTTTTCCGCCTGTGACTAAGGTAGCCCCTTTGCTAATAGCATCAGCCACATGTTTAGCAACTTTAGCAAATGCCGCATCATCAATTAAGGGGCCCTGGCTAACCCCTTCAGTCATGCCATTACCTACCTTGATTGCTTGAGTAGCTTTAGCAAATTTTTCTACAAAGGTATCCTGCACTTTTTTATGCACATAAAAACGATTGGCACACACACAAGTTTGGCCTGAGTTACGATATTTAGAAGCAATCGCACCGGCAACAGCAGCATCTATATCAGCATCTTCAAATACAATAAAAGGCGCATGTCCACCCAATTCAAGGGCCACTTTTTTTACTGTCGGCGCACATTGCGCCATCAAGATACGACCCACTTCAGTAGATCCTGTAAAAGACAAATGACGAATTGTTGGTGAGGCACAGACAACTTTACCGATCGCAATCGACTGATCGGCATCGGCGGGAATAATATTGACAACCCCAGCTGGCATGCCAGCCCGCTGCGCTAATTCAGCCAAAGCTAAAGCACATAAAGGCGTTTGTTCAGCGGGTTTAATTACCATCGTGCAACCTGCAGCAATGGCTGGTGCAATTTTGCGGGTAATCATCGCAATCGGAAAGTTCCAAGGTGTAATTGCAACGCACACACCAATTGGCTGCTTTAACACCAACATGCGTTTATCACTCCACGTGGTCTCAAGAATGGCGCCAGTAACTCGTTTCGATTCTTCAGCAAACCATTCGACAAACGAGGCACCATAAGCTACTTCACCGCGTGATTCAACTAGCGGCTTGCCCTGTTCAAGGGTCATCAAAATAGCTAGATCTTCGGTATTGGCGATGATTAGATCAAACCATTTGCGCATCACCAAGGCACGGTCTTTAGCGGTCTTCGAGCGCCAAGCTACAAGGGCTTGCTCGGCAGCGGCAATCGCCAATTGGGCATCTGTGCCGGTGAGGTTAGCTACATTTGCGATGATGTCGCCTGTAGCAGGGTTATTGACTGAAAAAGTCGCGCCAGATTGGGCTTTTGTCCATTTACCGTTAATAAAAGCATCTTCACGGAATAAGGAAGCATCTTTTAGATGCGAGCGAATATCAATTTGCTGATGTGAAACATTCATGGTTACAGAGATCCAGTTAGGGTTTTCGAGAATACGTGCATCATTTTAGGGGAGTTTACGCTCGCTAGCGCAGTGTTAATGAATTCACTTCGCTATTCAATGCTTACTTCACTTCATGATTCACGCTGAGATGGATCGTGGCATTATTTTCAGAAATTAGTGATGAAATTTAATTTAGTATAAAAAACTAGATCTAGGTGTTGCCCTGGGCTTGGCAAACTAGATCTAGGGGTTTAGATCAATTTTTTTGGGGAAAAAGAACAAAAAAACCCCTAAAAAAGGACTTTTTCATATAACAAAAAAGGTGGCCACTAACTTTTATAAAGTATTGATATCTAAGGGTTTATTCTAATGCTTAGGTGGCTTAGTTAGCCTTAGGGCAAGCTATACCTATTAAAAGTAATGAATAATCATTTCTATATGCTTGACACGATATATAAGACTTTCTAATATGCATCATGTTCAATAATTGCTGCATTGCAATAAAAAATGCGGTTCGACCAATGAGATTTCTAAAAAAAATAAGTAAACCAAATTATCTAAGTGACTTTGTGCTGGGTACTAAAGCCTCCATGAAGCGGGTAGGCAGTTCTTTGCTTGGCCTAGGGGTTTTCATGGCAATTAGTTTATGGCTTGCTGGCCCAGGCACGAATGCTGGTGCATTCGATTTTGCCCGGCTATTGGTGCCAGGCATTGCTCGTGATTTGTTGTATAGCGAAAATGGACTTGATGGATCGCAAGGCTGGTTTACTAGCTATAAAAATGTTGTTAGCCAAACTAGCGAACAAGCCCGCGCTGAGACCTTCTCACCAGCTCAAGCAACCATGGTTCAGACTAGTCTTCCCACCCTTTCAATAGCAGGGCTAGCTGCCGCCATTCCAGGGCATCTGGTCGATCTTGAAGCAGTCGATCGTCATTCACTGAAGTCAGATCAAGAACGTAAAGTTGTTTCACAATATTTAGTGAATAAATATCGTATTACACCAAGCGATAGCTTGAGTTACATTAACGAAGCACTACAAGTGGCCAAAGAGGTAAATTTAGATCCAATTTTGTTGTTGGCTGTAATGGCAATTGAATCGAGTTTTGATCCCAATGCCCAAAGCAAAGCTGGCGCACAAGGCTTAATGCAGGTGTTAACTAATGTGCACCTAGATAAATTTGAACCTTTTGGTGGCAAGGCAGTAGCATTTATTCCCGAGATCAATATTCGGGTCGGTGCTTTAATTTTAAAAGCCTGTATTGCTAAGGCGGGCTCACTTGAAGCAGGTTTGCGGAGTTATTTAGGCAGTCCTAATGCTGCTAGTGGTGAAACGAGCTATACCTCACGCGTACTCAGTGAGCGTGAACAGTTACGTAACGCTGCGCGCGGAAATCGCTTCGCCAGCATTTAATTTTTGGGCTTAAATTATTTAGTTTTAGGCTGCTTGAATCTCGGCACTGCGCAAAGATTGCGCCAACAAGTTGAGCACTCCATTTACATACTTGTGGCCATCGGTACCACCAAAAATCTTTGCTAGCTCAACTGCCTCATTAATCGCTACTTTATACGGTACGCTCGGGTCATCAGCCAACTCATAAGCACCAATTAATAGCGCAGCATGTTCAACGGGAGAGAGTTCAGTAATTGGCCGATCAAGAGCAGGCGTAATGATGATTTCTAAAGCATCGACACGTTGCAAAACCCCCTGAAAGATACCCTGAAATAAATCAAGGTGACAGCGATTAAAGGCTGGGTCTTCAGCTAACTGCACCGCAATCACCTCAGCATTTGGCAGGCTGCCGGCCCGTCGCAGAATCAGCGCTTGGTAAACCCCCTGTAAAGCGTACTCTCGGGCGCGACGCCGTGGCGTAAGTGAGCGCTTAATTACTTTCTTAAATTGAGGCACTATTTAGTTTCTTCGGTGTGGTGCATTTCAATATCTAAATCGGGCGTGAGGGCTAGTGCTAAATTTGCCATCTCGACAACAGCGCGTGCACAGTCGGCACCCTTTTGGGCAGTACGTTGATTGGCTTGATCATCGTTATCGCAAGTGAGCACACCATTTGCAATCGGCAAGCCTGATTCTAAACAGACACGACTAATACCTGCGGCTGATTCATTAGCGACTAATTCAAAGTGATAGGTTTCACCCCGAATTACAGCCCCAAATGCCACTAAGCCATCAAAGGTTTCAGTTTCGGCAAGCCGCTGCAAAGCAAATGGAATTTCAAGGGCGCCTGGCACGGTGACCAAATGAATATCATTTTGATCTACCCCCAATTGCAATAGCTCACGAATACAAAATTCACAGAGGGCTTCACCATGTTCTTGATTAAAGCGCGCTTGCACAATGCCTATGCGCATCCCTTCGCCGTTAAGATCAGCCTCTAAAACCTTGACACCTGGTACGTGGAGATTGCTTGGCATCATCTTTATTTTCCCCTTAATTTAGTCTGCAAAAGGTGTGTGGCCAGTAATTTCAAGTTTATAGCCAGACAAGCTAGGAGTAGGACCTGGATTTCCTAGTAAGCGCATTTTGCCCACTTGTAAGTCTTTTAAAATTTGTGCCCCAATGCCATAACTACGAAAGTCAGGCTTACGCTGTAATGCTTTATTGGGGGGTGCGTTTGTCAGCTTCTGAAAACGCTCTAGCCAACTTACATCATTTGGGGCCGAAATTCCTGCTACATTGAGCAACACCGCTACCCCAACAGGCGCAGCAGCCAAGGTTTGTAAAGCCTTAGCCAGCGGCCAAGAATGGGTAGTAGCCGTGGTATCAAGTAAATCAAGTACCGTGGCAGGTTCGTGCACTCGCACTAGGGTTTCAATATTTTCGGAAGGAATACCTTTAATTAGCGCTAAGTGAATCGCTGAACTGGGTCGGTCGCGATAGACCACGCCTTGAAATGTACCCCAAGGAGTATTAAATTCCCGACTGCCTTCGCGCACCACAATGCTTTCATTTTGACTACGATACTGAATGAGATCAGCAATGCTACCAATTTTGAGACCATGATTTTTAGCAAACTCGAGTAAATCGGGTAGCCGTGCCATGCTGCCATCGTCTTTCATAATTTCGCAGATCACAGCCGTTGGTGAGCAACCAGCTAATAAGGCTAAGTCACAACCAGCCTCGGTATGACCTGAGCGAATGAGAACACCACCAGGCTGAGCCATCAAAGGAAAAATATGTCCAGGTTGTACTAAGTCGTTCGGTTTGGCATGACGCGCTACAGCCACTTGAATCGTCCGTGCGCGGTCAGCTGCTGAAATTCCAGTTGTAACTCCTGAGGCAGCTTCAATCGAGATGGTGAAATTGGTACCAAGTGCTGTGCCGTTATCACGCACCATCAGCGGTAAATTCAGTTGCTGACAGCGTTCCCGCGTTAGTGTTAGGCAAATCAGGCCGCGCCCATGTTTGGCCATAAAGTTAATGGTTTCAGCCGAAACATGATCGGCCGCTAACACTAAATCGCCTTCGTTTTCACGATCTTCTTCATCCACCAAAATAATCATCTTGCCCGCACCTAGGTCGGCAATGATTTCTTGTACAGGAGCAATTGTTTTAAGTTCTTTACCAGACATAGACAGCCATTTTAAGCCGAGGGACATTTCTAAGGGTCTTTCCTTGACACTTTCCAGCTTTTCCTACACTAAAAAGGCTTTGGAAGGATAGTGAAGAACTGTTTAAACCAGCACGATAGGGGGGATGAAAAGCCCAGCAAATTGTGGATTTATTCTCTTTGAAGCCTTAATTGCGATGACTGTTGTGGTGGGTAGCGGCATTGGTCTCATAGATATTCACCAGCGCTTACAGGGGCGTCATACAGAAATACAGGCTAGCAAAGCAAAACTTTGGGCAGCTGCTAGTGTATATGAAATGCAAATAAAAACTAGCACTAAGCAGCAAGTAAGCCCAATAAAAAAGTCCACCAGACAGTTAAGTACTGACAGACAGCAACCATGAATTTACTCGAGTGCATCGTGGGCCTAGGTATTGGCATGTTGGTGTTAGCACCCATGCTCAAAACTACCAGTGCAGTATTAATAAAACAAACTCAGCTTGAGCGAACAACGAGCGAGATTGCTGATCAAGAACGTATCTTCACTTTAATTGGGCGCGCGATTCGCATGGCGGCTTATCGAGATCCATTAGCAGAGCCCGTCAAAGCACCACGAGGAGCTAATGCAGCAACGACTGCAGCATCATCTTTAACAAACTCTTCAGCAACAACGTTAGCACCACTTACTATTCGCAAAGGAAGCGGCTTAAATGCATCCGATGAATTAATTATCCATCATGGCTTACATCGTAATGCGTCAAAAAAGGCGGGTGATGAAGTTGATTTTGATTGTGTTGGCAATCCCATTACTGCCGAACGCACGCAAAAAGGGGTTGCTCGTTTAGGCTTTTCATTAGATCGGCACGTCGGCAATCATGCTTATAGCCTAGGGGGCAGTTCACGTCTGGTAGGTTCATTGATGTGCGAGTCATTTGATCGACAAGGGCGCTCACATAAGACCACGCTGATGACGGGCATTGAGCAAATTCGCTTTGAAGAAATTGCTCCCCACAAAATTCAGGTTGAGCTCACGGTCAATCAAAAAAAACTCGTACGCATTTATGCGCGGCGTAATACACCTTGATTATTGCTGCAATCTTAAGTCTCTTGTTGGTATTAAGTTGGTCGATTAATTCGGTTGAGCGTTTGTTGGCAATGGAGCTCAAGCTAAGCCATGTAGCTAGCTTGCGGCATGCGGAGTTTATGGCGGCAGAAACTAGTTTGCTAGCTTGTGAACAAGCGCTATCCAGAAGAGAGATAGGTATTACAGAAATTACTGAAGGCGAATCAATAGAAATTGAAGTTGTCCCTGGTCGGGTATGTGAAGTTTTAGTGCTTAAGCATATAGCCGAAAAAAATATTGCCCCAAGTAAGAAAAGTCTCATGCCCAAAAAAATAATCAGCTCGTGGGTTGAAGTGACCACTTTACCTTTTGAGGGACCGATTCATGATGGCGCTCAAGCGACAGCTCCAACTGTGCCTCAAACTGCATCACCGGCAAAGCCAAGCATGATGTTACAAACCACGGTTTTGTTAAAGCATGGCACGGCAGAAATCGAGCGCCACAATTGGCGCGAAATATTCATTAATTAAACCAGAAAGGCGTAAACCGATGCAAAATTTAACTGCTCATGAGCATGGTGCTAGTTTGCTCGAAATGATGGCAGTCGTGCTAATTGTGGCTATTGCTGCAGCAATGACAGTGCCGCGGCTTCAAGAGCAGTTGTATCAACGTGAGCTCGATACGCTCGGAATGCGTTTTATTCAGCACGCTCACTTTGCCCGCCAGCAAGCACTAAATACGGGTAGTGCAGTACGAATTCGTCCACGTAACCATGACGATTGGAATACTGGTTGGCATGTAGAGTCGGTGTGTAAAAATCTTGGCTGTGAAGCGCAAGTTTGGTTACAGCAAGCAGGGCTCGATTCAGTTGTCATTAATTCACATTCCAAAAGTTCTGGCCAGCAATTTGCTGACCCTCAAAGTGGGCGTAAGCAAATCGTTTTTAATGCCGCAGGTGCGGCACGCACGCAATCGGGAGGTTTTGTCGCCAACCGCCTTATCATGACACACCGCAAGACCCCCAAACTCGAGAAGCACCTCATTTTGGCAAGTGGGGGGCGCTGGCGTCTATGTAACCCAAAGCAAGACGCACGCGCTTGTCACTAATAAGCTCGTCATTCACCTTGGTGGATGGGTTTAGTGAGGCGATAGCAAAAAGAGGGAAAATAGCAACATGTTATTTACTGCAGAAGATACCCAATTCATGCGCCTTGCTGTAGAGCAGGCACAGCAGGCACTGTATTTATCCAACCCTAACCCAAGGGTGGGCTGCGTCATTGTTAAAGCAGGTCAGTGCATTGGTCAAGGGCATACACAGGCCGTGGGAGGTCCTCATGCCGAAGTCGAAGCATTAAGGCATGCGCGTGAGCAAGGTTTTGATCCAGAGGGGGCTACTGTCTACGTAACGCTTGAGCCCTGCAGCCATACTGGTAGAACGGCGCCCTGTGTTGAGGCTTTAATTGCCGCTAAGATCGCCAAAGTGAGTATTGCCATGAGTGACCCCAATCCATTAGTTTCAGGTCAAGGAATTCAACAATTACGAGCTGCTGGCATTACTGTAAAAATGGGTTTGCTTGAGGCCGAAGCGCGAGCATTAAACCCAGGTTTTATTAGGCGTATGACTCAAGGCCTACCTTGGGTACGCATGAAAATGGCCGCAAGTTTAGATGGTAAAACAGCTTTACCATCAGGTGAAAGTCAGTGGATCACTGGACCTTTAGCTAGGGCAGATGGACACCATTGGCGTGCCCAAGCATGCGCTATCTTGACGGGTGTTGGTACGGTGATCGAGGATGACCCCCGCCTTAATGTGCGCGATGTAAAGACTACGCGCCAGCCAGTAAAAATTATTATCGATTCACGATTAGAAATCCCGCTCGATGCGCAAATATTAAATACGGAGGCAAGCGGCGTCATGATCGTTTATGCCGCAGCAAATTCTCGTGAACAACAGCAAAAAGCCGCTGAACTGTCAGCGCGTGGCATCGACTTACTTGCCATGCCAAATGCATCTGGCAAAGTTGATCTCGCCAAATTATTTTCCACTCTGGCAATTGAGCGTGAAATGAATGAGATTCATGTTGAGGCTGGCTTTAAGTTAAATGGCTCTTTATTACGTGAAGCTTGTGTTGATGAATTACTGCTGTATTTAGCGCCACGCTTTTTAGGTGAGGGCTTTGGCATGGCGCAGGTCGATCCGCCAGCTCATTTATCT
>CAJASX010000060.1 GCA_903944725.1 uncultured beta proteobacterium | reverse complement strand
CCAATATTTGCACCATAGACATGAATGCTAATAGCGTTTTCGGTTGATGAAGCATTGCGCACCACATGAATATCCCCAAGATCGGGGCTGACGGCCTCAACCTCCCCAGGCTTCAGAATGGCTTCGGGCCCATCGGGCACTAGTTTTCCAGTGCTATCGTGCTTATACCGTTGGCTAATTTCAGAGCCGCGCATCATGCCAATCAGACCCCATACGCAGTGATCATGGATGGGGGTTTTATGGTCTGGCCCCCAGACAAAACTGACGACTGAAAAACGCTCTAAAGGATCGGTATGTAATAAAAACTGCTGATAGTATTCGGGATGATTAATGGTGCAGAAGTCGGGCAACCAGGAGTCATTGGTAATTAGCTCTTTTAGTAGGGCGCTTCCTTGGCTGACAAGAACTGGCTCTTCCTCAGTTTTATTGACTAAATGCGTCATCGAAATGACGAAATCCCGCAGGGGGCTAATTCGATGGGTAATTGCTTGCATACGGTTTCTCCACTAAGACCTATTTTGACAATATCAAAAGATTGCCTTATTCGCCTGCCAAAATGCAAAGATTAGGGTAAGCCCGCATTTTTATTGCAGCCAAAAAGCCAATATTCAAGTAATATATTAACAACATATTTGATTATTGAAATTGTTATCTAATTTACAGTTAAGAGAGGCAGCAATGAGTGTTGTATCTAAACCCATGTTTATGAACGAGCGCCAAAGAAAGTTTCGGGAAGGATATATTGGAGCGATTAGCCCTTTTTATAATGGCATAGTTCATATTGGGGTGATGTATTTGGTAGGAATTAGCGCAATTTATTATTGTGCTTCTCAATTGGTTGCTCCTGGATGGGCTTGGTTAACAATTATTCCTGTAGCTATTGCCGGTAATTTTGTCGAGTGGGGCATGCATTTTTTTGTAATGCATCGCTTGATCGATAAATTTGCTTTGCGTGCTATTTATGATCGCCATACCCGTCAGCATCATCAATACTTTACCGACAATGACTACACCATTGATACTACCCAAGAATTTAGAATTGTATTTTTTCCTTGGCGGGTATTAATCGTTTTAGGAATTTTTGGTACTCTATTTGGCTATATTGCCGCCAAAATTTTTAATCCCAACGTTGGTTATATTTTATATATCACCATGGTTGGACATTATTTACTTTATGAGACTTTTCATTTTTGCTGCCATGTTAAAGAAAACTGGTTTGTACGCAACCTACCTTTTGTGAATACTATTCGCCGCCATCATGCTGCTCACCATAATTTAGGCATCATGATGCATAAAAATATGAATTTAACCTTTCCGATAGCAGATTGGGCCTTAGGTACTTCAGACGTCAAACGCAGTTTGCTCGGCACTTTGTTTAATGGTTTTGATGAAACCCATATTGATCCCAAGTTAAAACCGATAATTAAAAAGTTTCAAGATAGTCATGTTCAGGAAGAAAAGGTTACGCTTGAGGGACCAATTTTATCCTCAGATGAACAACAAATTTTACGAGCGTAAATAGATGGTACAGGCAGTTTTTTTTGATGTCTTACCCAAAGAGGGCTTAGTAGATACCTACTTTAATTTGGCGCTTGGTTTACGGCCGATTGTTGAAAAAAATCCTGGTTTCATTGCGGTTGAACGTTTTGAAAACTTACAGAAAAGCGGTTGGTATCTATCCTTCTCACAATGGCGAGATGAGTTAGCGCTGTCGCAGTGGCGTTGTCAGCCAGACCATTATGGTGCTCAAGTCTGTGGCCGGAGTTTGGTTTTGCAAGACTATCGTTTGCGGGTGGCAACCCAACAGAACGATACCCCAAATTTAACTAGAGCAGCAGCGGGTGAGCAGCTGGCCATCTTAATTGGTGACTTTATGGCAATTAAGGTTGCGCTTTTGGCTGCAGTAGGAAAATATGAAGCAGGACAACTTTTTCGTGGGGTGATCGATCCACAGCGTGGGATGGGCATGGTCAATCAAATTTCGACCCAACTAGAATTTGCCCCTAATGCGCAATTTGAAATTAGGTATTTTGAAGTCTGCCGAGATTATGGTATGTTTGATCGAGTCGAAGCACCTCAACAATTTGCTTAAGATGGAAAAAAATTAAACCCCATGGACACTTTGGTGAAAATCAATTCAAAAGTAGCGATGGATAACCTCTCATTATCTGATCAGGCCTATCGACTGCTTGAGGAGATGATTGCGACTATGAAGCTAGCCCCTGGCGCGCCAATCTCGGAAAGTCAGTTATCGAGTCTTTTGGGTATTGGCAGAACTCCTATTAGAGAGGCCTTACAAAGACTAAGTCGCGAGCACCTAGTAACCATCCTTCCCAAGCGTGGCATATTTATTTCTGATCTTAATCCGCAAAAGCAATTACGCGTGTTAGAGACGAGACGCGAATTAGAAAGATTAATCTGTAAAAAAGCTGCGAAACGTTCAACCAATATAGAGCGGGCAGAATTTACTATAATTGCAAAAGAATTTAGAAGAGCTGCCAAAGAAAAAAATAATAATTTATTTATAAAAATTGATAAAGAGCTAAATGATTTAACAATTAAAGCAGCCAAGAATGAATATGCAGCTGCTGCCATGACCACCTTGCACGGAATGTCGCGCCGTTTTTGGTTTGGTAACTTTAATCAGGCAGTAAGTATTGCGACGATTGCTGCCTTACATGCTAAATTAGCGGATGAAATTGCCGAAGGGCATGAAGAGGCTGCTGGCCAAGCTTTAGATAAGTTACTGGACTACATTGAAGATTTCACGCGCAGAACAGTACTACCAGATAATTAATCGATGTGTGAATTTTAGTGCCGTTAGTGTTTTAAATACTTTTAAAAAAAAGGAGACGAAATGAAAAAGCAATTAGTTCAAAATCAAAAGCGCCGCTCAGTCATCAAGGGCATAGGTGCTACTTCCTTACTGGCTGCTGGCGGTTGGGGTTTTCCTGCAATTGCACAAAATACACCGCTCAAGGTGGGCATTTTAGCTCCGCGAGCAGGTATTGCAGGCACGATTGGTGAGTGCGGCTTACGTGGCGCAATGTTTGCGGTCGATAAGATTAATAAAACTGGCGGTATTGGCGGTAGAAAAGTTGAATTAATTGTTGAAGAAGAAACTAATGCTAAGGATACTACCGAACGTTTTCGTAAATTAGTTTTGCAAGATAAGGTTGATTGTGTGCAAGGTATTGTTTCGTCTGGCGTTTCTTTGGCAATGAGCCCTACCGTTGAAGAAATGAAAGCTTTAACCATTTATTGGGATGGTACATCGCAAGATGGCGTTAAAGAAACTATTCCTACACCAAAATACTTATTTCGCTCAACTGATAATGAATGCGAAGCGGTAATGGCCTCATTGTTAGCGATTAAATATTACAAAGGAAAATTTGCCACTATTGCGGGTATTAATCCCGACTATTCATATGGTCGTAATAACTGGGCTGCTTTTCAGGCCCTTTTAAAACGCTTTGGTGTGCCACATAAGGTGGTAGCAGAGCAGTGGCCTAAGGTTGGCACAATGGATCTTTCTAGTAATATTGCTGCGCTTAAAGCTGCCAAGCCCGATCTAATTTTTTCATCGTTGCTGTTTGCTGACTTACCAGTCTTTATGCAAAATGCGCATGCTGCTGGCTTAGCTAATGGTGATATTAAATATGTAATGCCTGCAGCCGGCTTTCAGCAAACATTAATGAAAAAGGAATTTACCCCAGAAGGAATTGTCTTTGGCTTAAATACCCTAGATTTTAATTATCCCAATGCGAGCCCATTGCAAAAAGAGTTTGTACAGTTTTACTACAGCAAATATAAAGATTATCCAAACTGGGAGGCTGACCGCGCTTATTTTGCGATGCAGATTTATAAAGCTGGTACTGAAAAGGCCATTAAAACTAAGGGGGGTGGAGCATGGCCTAAGATTGAAGAAATTATTACCGGCATTGAGGGTATCGAGGTTCAGTCTTTAGGCGGTCCTGGCAGAATGCGCGGCGATCATATTGCTGAGCAAACTTTTTATCAAGGTTTGACTACCCATAAAAATAAATATGACTTTGTTACTACCAACCCAGTAGATAAAAAGTTTAGTAGTGAGTTACAAAAGCCTCCTGGCATGGATTTTTGGCAGTGGCTTGAAACTGCAAAAATTACCCTCTAGTGACCCCTAAACCAAGCCATATTATTATGGCTTGGTTTTTTCTTGAGTAAATAAATGACAGCATTTATTGATATTGTATTAAGCGGTATTTTTCATGCCGCCGTATTATTTTTATTGGCAGGGGGCTTGCAATTAGTTTTTGGCGTGCAAAAAATTGTTAACTTATCCTGTGGTGCCTTTTACGCTCTTGGTGCTTATTTCGGTATTACTTTTGTAAACTTTGCCATCCAGCAAGGTGCTTCCCCTACCTATTTGCTGGCCCTTATTTTGTTAGCCGGTATTCTCATTGGCCTTGTTGGGCCATTAATAGAGCGGCTTTTACGTTTGGTTTATCAGCGCGAAGAAGGTTTTCAATTACTGCTTACTTTTGCCATCATGTTGGTGTTAGAAGATTTAATCCGCATGATTTGGGGTGCAACCCCCATGACCTTAGGAAATATCTCAATGGTCTACGGTAAATTAAATTTTGCGTCTACTACTTTGCCTGTTTATAAGGCCTTGGTCATAGGCTCAAGCATTCTATTAGCACTAGCCCTGGGCTGGATGTTGCAAAAAACTAACTTTGGTCGCATTGTCAGAGCAACTGCTGAAAATCGTCGAATGAGCGAAGCCTTGGGCGTTAATGGTGTTTGGATTAACGTTGCTATTTTCACTTTGGGTACGATGTTGGGTACTCTTGGCGGTGCGCTGGTAGTGCCAACCTCGGCAGCTTCACTCGATATGATTTCGGAAGTGGTAGTGGAAGCTTTTGCAGTAGTAGTGATTGGTGGTTTGGGCAGCATGCGTGGCGCCTTAGTTGGGGCATTAATTGTTGGTTTATTACGTGCTTTTGCAGTTTATGCTTATGCCGAATTAGAATTTTTACTAATTTATTTAATTGTTATATTAGTTTTAATTATTAAGCCTTCTGGCCTTTATGGAAAGGCTGCAGAATGACTCTTAAATTTAAATTAATCATTGTTTTTTGCCTTGCTTTTCTATGTAGTACGCCCTGGATCTTAAGCCCTTATTACATGACTTTGCTATTGCCAGCAGTGGCTTATAGCATTATTTTGCTAGGCTTTAATTTGTTGTTTGGCTATACCGGACTTTTATCATTTGGCCATGCAATGTACGTTGCTTTAGGCGCTTACACAGTTGCTATCTTAACTAGTCGGGTTGGCATAAAAAGCATGGAATTAAATATTTTAGGCGCCGCGCTGGTTTGCTTTTTAATTTCGATACCCATTGGTTTACTTTGCGTACGCTATGTGCGAATTTTTTTCGGCATGCTTACCTTGGCTTTTGGTATGTTGTTTCATTCTATCTTGTTTAAATTCTATGATTTAACCGGCGGTGATTCTGGTATTAAAGTAATTCGACCTAATTTGTTTGGAGTTGATCTAAGTCAGATGGACAAAACCAGTTTTTTAATCGGCCCATTTTTTTATTACTCTATTGGCTTAATGGTAATTCTAGCTTTAGTAATGTGGCGGATTGTGCATTCACCTTTGGGTCTGCATTTACAGTCGATTCGCGATAACCCTCGTAAAGCAGAATATTTAGGCGTAAAAGTGCATCGTTTTCGCTTAATTGCCTTTGTGATTTCAGCAGTTTACGGGGGTATTGGCGGCGCTTTATTAGTAGTGCCAGTTGGGCTGGCCGATCCGGAATTAGCGTATTGGACTCAATCGG
Source organism: uncultured beta proteobacterium (assembly GCA_903944725.1). Taxonomy (GTDB): domain Bacteria; phylum Pseudomonadota; class Gammaproteobacteria; order Burkholderiales; family Burkholderiaceae; genus Polynucleobacter; species Polynucleobacter hahnii. Next base: position 5,551 of record CAJASX010000060.1, on the reverse strand, counting down.
GCAATATTGTTTTTATGACAATATTTGGAGGTTTTAATAATTTCTTTGGACCGATTATTGGCGCCTTTGCATTTATTGGCTTAAAGGATCAAATCGTTAGCCAAACCCAATATTGGCGTTTAGTTCTAGGACTTGTCTTAATCTTGTTAGTGGTATTTTTACCGGGTGGAATTATGGGCTTGTTTAAGACTAAAAAAACCGCTGCTCGTCCACAGGAGAACCCATGATGCCAATTTTGGAATCTAAAGCAGTGTCTAAGCACTATGGGGTTTATAGGGCCCTTCAGGATGTTAGCCTACAATTTTTTGAAAACGAAATAGTAGCAATTGTTGGTCCTAATGGTGCTGGCAAGACGACCTTTGTCAATGTCTTGACTGGCCTATTAAAACCAACTCATGGTGAAGTTACCTTTCATGGTAAATCGATTGCAGGGGTTGGTCCTGTTAAGTTGGCTAAATTAGGCATGGCGCGCGCCTTTCAGCTGGTTCAAATTTTCCCGCAATTAAGCGTACAGGAAACAATTATTGCAGCGGTTATTTCGCAGCGTAATATGCAATATAACTTTTGGTCGAGTGTAGGATCACAAGCCGAGCTGACCGAAAGAGCGCTAGAGGTCGCGGCAATTTTTAATTTAGATAAAAAAATGACCTGGCAAGCCTCATATCTTTCGCAAGGGGAAAAAAAACTCTTAGATATTGCTAGTGCGTTTGCTTTAAGTCCTGAAGTTATTTTATTAGATGAGCCAACTAGCGGAATCTCGACTAGTGAAAAACGCGGCATTATGGATACTTTGATGGTAGCAGCTAAATTAGCTGGTATTAAAACCATGCTTTTAGTAGAACATGACATGGAGTTAGTAGCCGAATACTCAACTCGCATAGTGGCTTTAGCTGAAGGCAAGTTATTGGCTGATTTACCGCCTAACGAATTCTTTAATGACCCAGAGTTGCAGGCTAATATTATTGGAAAACGAGTTAATCATGCTTGAACTCAAATCGATATCAGTGGAAATTCAAAACAGTCCGATTCTTCGTAAAATCAGCCTTGATATTAAAGCAGGAGAATTGGTTTGCCTAGTAGGTCGAAATGGTGCGGGTAAAACTACCACTTTAAATAGCATCATGGGTTATCTTAAGCCTAATGCAGGTGATATTTTACTTGAAGGTAAAACTATTTTAGGTAAACGCACCTTTGATATTGCTCGTTTAGGAATTGGCTTTGCTCCTGAAGAGAGTGAGGTTTTTGGTGACCTCACAGTTGCCGAGAATATTGAAATGTCAACTTGGACGATTAAAACAAAATTACCTAATGAAGAGCGTATTGCCATGGCCTACCGTATTTTTCCGAAGTTAGTCGGCTATCGCGAGCGTGGCGGTAATCATTTATCAGGTGGCGAGAGAAAGATGCTATCAATTGCTCGTGCACTTACGCTTGATCCCAAGTTATTAATATTAGATGAGCCTTTTGAAGGGCTTTCTCCCGCTATTATTCCGCTCATTAACGATGGCTTATCGAGCATTCGCGAGGCTGGCCGCGCCATTTTGATGGCAGAGTCAAATGCCTTTCATATTCCTAATTATGCCGATCGGGTTTATGTTATTGAGCGGGGCGAAATTATTTTCTCTGGCAGTGTTAATGATGCTAAACGCCATACTAATTTAAGTCTTAAGGGTGAAGCCTAACTGACATGAATGATTTATTAAGGAGAGTAAAGTGAGCAAGGCAAGCGAATTACCTGAGCGCAAAAAAAGAACGATTCAAGAAATTTATGCATCTAAGCAAACTGGCGAGAAGATGGTTTATATGTCGGTGCCAGATTACACCTCAGCAAAATGGGCAGAAACAGCGGGAGTAGATGTTGCTGTAATCGGTGATAGTTTGGCCATGATTGCTCATGGTCATGCTAATACGATTCCTGCTTCGATGGATATGATGGTGATGCATGCCGCAGGGATTCGCCGTGGTGCCCCCAATACATTTTTGCTGGGTTGTATGCCTTATCAAAGCTATAACACGATTGATCGAGCCTTAACAAATGCTACGCGTTTCATGCAAGAGGCGGGTTCTGATGCAGTTAAACCTCAGGGCGGTAAATCGCAGGCACACATTTTAAGAGCCATGGTTGATGCCGGCATTCCAACCGCCTCACATATTGGTATGACACCACATACAGTAGCAGTGTTTGGTGGCTTTAAGGTTCAAGGACGCACCGCTGAAACAGCCATGAAAATTTTAGAAGATGCTTTTGCTATTCAAGATGCTGGCTGTTTTATGTTGGAGTTTGAAGCAGTACCTGCTAAGATCGCCGCTATTATTTCGCAGCAACTAGAAATTCCGACGATTGGTATTGGTGCTGGGGTTGGTACTGATGGCCAAATTCTTCTATGTCATGATTTGTTGGGTGTGTTTTCTGACTTTAAACCTAAATTTACTAAACGTTATGCCAATTTAACGGAAGTAGCAGTAGACGGTATTAAAAAATATATTGCTGATGTTAAGGGCGGCACTTTTCCTGATGATGAGCATAGCTATTCTGTTGACGAAAAGGAATACGATAAGTTTCTCAACTTAGTTGAGAAGCGTAAGCACAGATAATTTAACATTCACTTAATGAGTGCTAATAATTACAAAATAGCCGTAGTTGGCGCAGGGGCGGTAGGCTGCTTTTTTGGCGGTATGCTAGCTCGTGCAAATCATCAAATTTCTTTAATTGGTAGGGCAGCGAGAGTAAAGGCAATCAATCGTAGTGGCTTGCAAATGGACTGTCAGCGCTTTCAGGAAACAGTGCAACTTAATGCCAGCACAGAAATTGCCAGTGTTGCAGACGCCGAGATTATTCTTCTATGTGTAAAATCTTACGATACAGTGTCAACTATGCAGGCTATGCGCCCATATTTAGATGCTGAGAGTATCGTTATTAGTCTGCAAAATGGAGTTAGTAATACTGAATTAATCTCAGCGATTGTCGCCAACCCGGTATATGCTGCCGCGGTTTATGTGGCTGTTGCGATGGCCGACTTAAATACTGTGAAACACTATGGGCGGGGCGAGTTACAGATAGGTTCATTCGCTCACTACCAAACTAACAGCAGCACCCAACCTCAAGCTTTAAAAAAATTAATTGAACAGTTCTCTAGTGCGGGGGTGCCTTGCGCACTATCGTCGGATATTCAAAGAGAGCTTTGGTTAAAGCTTTTAGTGAACTGTAGCTATAACGCGATCTCTGCAATTGGCCAAATCAGTTATGGGGAAATGGTTGAAATACCTTCTATTCAGGCTTTAATTGCGCAGCTGACTAAAGAATTTCTATTGGTAGCGAGTCAAGCAGGGGTAAAGATTAGTCAAGCCGAGGCAGATCAGGCCAATCAAACAATTGCTAGAACTATGGCTGGGCAAAAGTCATCAACGGCTGCAGATCTGGCCCGCGGTAAGTTGACTGAGATTGACTTTTTGAATGGCTATATTGTTAGCAAAGCTAGAGAATATGGCTTAGCTACCCCTTCAAACCAAGCGGTATATGCCTTAGTAAAGATGTTCGAGGTTCGGGCAACGGTGCTTACAAATGAATTTAAGTAGCCTTTTACGAATTTAAGTGACCATTTATTTTGCACTGCAATACCCCTGCAGATTATGCTAGATTCTTATTAAAATAAGATATACTTTGTTCCAGCAGGAGAGTGAGAGGTTTTTTATCTCCACCGAAGGCGCAAACTCCCATGAACGCTCAGGTATCCCTAAAGACTAGTACTGCTTAACTTAAATAGCCGTCTGGAGAGTCGCCACTGAAATGGGGCGCACCGAAGGAGCAAATATCTAACAGTGTTTAGATATGAATCTCTCAGGTACCAAGGACAGAGGGAGCGGCAGCCGCAATTGAATGGCTGCACTTTTGCGCCCATTCAATTTTGGCAAGCACTTGGGAGTCTCTCACCATGCAAGTTAAGCCAGCACATCCATATAAAGTTCTTATATTTGGGGCCTCTTATGGCTCTTTATTAGCCACTAAATTAGCTCTCGCGGGTCATGATGCAACCCTTGTTTGCTTGCCAAATGAAGTTGAGTTAATTAACCGCGAGGGAACGAAAGTACGCTTTCCTATTAAAGGCCGACATGACTTAGTTGAGGTTGATTCAAGAGGATTAGTGGGTAAGGTTTCCGCTACCATCCCTAACAATGTGAACTTGGCAAATTACGATTTGGTCGTGCTCGCAATGCAAGAACCACAATATGGCGCCGCGGGTGTTCGAGAGTTGCTTCACGCGGTGGCGTTAGCTAAGCTGCCAACCATGTCGATTATGAATATGCCACCGCTACCCTATTTAGCCCGTATTCCTGGCCTCTCGATGGCTGACTACCGAAATTGCTATACCGACCCAAGTGTTTGGGATGACTTTGATCCCAAGATGATGACTTTATGTAGCCCAGATGCGCAAGCTTTTAGGCCTGCTGATGAGCCGATTAACGTGCTACAAGTGCGACTTCCTACTAACTTTAAGGCCGCTCGTTTTGAGGCAGAAGAGCATACGCAAATGCTGCGTAATCTTGCCGCCGATATTGAGGCGGTTCGCTTTGACACTGGCACTGAAGTTATTGAGCTGCCAGTAAAGTTAAAAGTATTTGATTCGGTTTTTGTGCCCTTGGCAAAATGGAGTATGTTGTTAGCTGGCAATTACCGATGTATTACACCAGCTGGCATGCGCCCCATTAAAGAGGCGATTCATGATGACATTAAACTGTCCAACAATATTTATGACTGGGCAAGACAACTATGCCAGTCATTAGGGGCAAGCGCTGAAAATTTAGTACCTTTTGAAAAGTATGCAGCGGCCGCACAAAGCTTAGGTAGCCCATCTTCAGCGGCTCGGGCCTTATTTGCTGGCGCTAAAAACATCGAGCGAGTTGATCTGTTAATGCAGACTGTAGCTGCTAAGCAAGGTATTCATTCAGATGCAGTAGACCAGATCGTCGACCTAGTCAATCAACAAATAGAGAAAAATCGTGCTTTACCTAAAGCAGCTTAGGGATAAAGTTATTTCACTTGTTGCTTTTAATTGCGCAGGGCAATAGTTACGGAGGAATTACTGAAACCAACTACTTAATCGTCAGCTAGATCTTTATCTGGCGACGATTGCCTTTTCATATTTAATTCATTTGGAATACCATTGACTAAGATCGCTTTAGTAACCCAAGCAGTTTGATTTTTATCGGTTTCAATAATTTCTTTTAAATGCTCACAATCGCTACGATGAGTGCAATTGGCAAAACTATCATTTGCCTTATGGGTTGTATGTTCGGAGCATAATTTTTGATACCAAACTCCATCCAATGGGCAAGTATCTTTTTTCATTGTTTATTCCTTTGCCTTAATCTCATATTTAAAATGTCACAGTAAATCTTTAATGTCGTGAAAATAGTTATTACTACTAGGATAGGATTAAAAACCCAATCTTTTTTGATGCAGATCAAGCCCTAGGCGCCTAATTTAAGAAATTCGAAACCGCTTGATTTATCGCTAAATTCACCAAAAAGGTGCTTATTTGTGCTTTATCTG
>CAJASX010000059.1 GCA_903944725.1 uncultured beta proteobacterium | reverse complement strand
TAGGGGAAATAATTATGGGGATTCTTATATTACACTTCTAATATGAATCCTGTCTGACTAACCTTTGGGCTGCTAGTAAGGGGACGATTAAATTAATTTCAACTTACATCACCACGATTCACTGCCTGGTTCGCCTTTAAATGGTCCGGCTAACTCAGGCGTAATCCAGCCCCCATAAAAGCCACTGGGCTGAGGTAAAACTTTCTGCCCATCAACAGTACATTGCAACTGAGTAGGGTAAAAAGCAATGTGATCGGCAATCATCTTTGCTTCATTAAACGGTTGGGCATAGCTCCAAGCAACTTTTTTGAGTTGGCTCTTACCATCGTCTATATCCCAGTATTGAGCGGGACCTTTCCACTCACAAAAAGAATTGCCAGAAGACGGCTTCAAAAAATTGAAGTTGATATCCTTTGGAGGAATATAAAAACTCGGTGGGTGGGATGTTTCTAAGGCCAAAATTGCATTGTTTGTGCGAGCGATCTCTTGCCCGTTAAAGTTGATAATAATTTCCCGATGATCTTCAACATACTTTGGTGGACGTGGAAAATCCCATACTGAAATTTGTGACTTATTAGGCTCAACTGCAAATGGTGGTCTTATGGTTCCTCGCCAATTCCATTGCTCTTGTGCGAGCTTGACCCAATTCGGTGGCTGACTCATAAGCAATGAAATTAAATGTACTCAGACACCTCAACCAAATTCCCATCAGGATCACGTAAATAGACCGACCGAATTGGACCCAACGCGCCCCGTCTAGCAACAGGCCCAACATCAATTGTAATATTATTGGCTGACAAATGGGTGATCACATCATCAAGCGGAATGGCAGCAATCAGACAAAAATCGCCAGCGCCAATAGTGGGTACTTTTGCTTTAGTAGGTGTTTCTGTCGCTCGATCTTGTAAATTAATTTTATATTGCCCAAAGCGTAAGGCGTAACGAGGTTGACCTTCAGGCCCAGTGAAAAATTCACGCTCAAAGCCAAGAGCCTTTTCATAAAACTGGGTAGTAGCCTCAATATCGGTAACAGTTAATACCAGATGATCAATACGATCAATAATACTTTTCATTTTTTTCCATTCAACTTTTTAAAAAAATACTCAATTTTTATCTGAATTAGGAGACCTTAAGCCCTAAACAATCTCTCGCTCTATTAGGTCTCAAGCTTTACTGATAATCAAGCTCTACGGATAATTTAGTGCCTGGCACAATAATACCGCCTCGCTCACCTGCTTGGGTTGAGCCCCATCTGGCTTTAAAATAATCGGGTAAAGGCCTGCCCTCCTTGGGTGCCATCCACAGCCGTAATAAATGCCGCTGACGCTCGCGTTCCGGCCAATTTTCAAAATCATTACGGGAATGCAAAATTTGATGATTATGTAAAAGTTGCATATCGCCAGGTTCAAAAGCCATCGGTAGAACAAAGCCAGGTTCAGCTAAAATTTCATCGATTAAATCCATGACGGCAATTTGCTCTGTCGTTAAGCGCTTCGCCTGCGGAAAATTATTTTGTGCCGCTTCAATATATTGACGAATATAAACACACGATAAATGATTTTCATACCAAGTAAAAATGGGCATATCAAACCAAGGATGAAGCCCCTCTGGCACTTCGCCACGACGATCAGTTGCATAAGGCATAAATAGCGCCTCAACCAAATCGGGTCGCCGTCGTACTACCTCGTTATACAACTTCATCGAGCTAGCAATAAAAGATTCGCCTCCCGCTTTGGCCTTTTGTAGACATAACAAACCGACAAAATCTGCTGAATCTGTATGAAAATCGAGTTTTTTATTGGTTTGATAAAAACGCCCGCCCGTCTTGGTAATATCAACACCTTGATCGCAGACATGTCCAAGTAAGTGCCCTTTACCATTACTGCTGCGCAATGTGCCCAAATGAACGCCCAAGCCCATATAAATTATGGCAGCAAGCTCAATGCCCAAATCTTGTACAGGAATACCGCGAAGCAGTACAAACCCTTTGCCATCAAGTAGTTCAGCCAATACCCCAGTTAAAAATGGTTTAAGTTCAGTAAGGGGAAAATTCTCTGGTGAAATTTGCTCTAGGGGTAAATTAAGCGCCTGAAAATGCATCGCTGCGGCGCGCATTTCAGTTATTTGGGCGGGTTTCCAAGACACAATCCAATTTGGCATAGCCAGCATCTCTAAGCCGGTCCATACGCTTGGGCCCTCAACTGCACTTGGTGGTGGTTTTAAAGCTAGCTTTGACATCGAATCCTCAAATGATTTTTTTTATAGCAATTACAATTAAAATCTTCAAGTTCTTAGTTTAATTAAGGCCTGAAAAATACTCAAGTCTGAACAAGTGAATTCCCTTAGTGTTATCCCTTAATTGATCAATCGATAGGTAGTAATTAACCCGAAAGCGCTGTTTTTATGCCAAATACTTCATCACCTATGCTGGGCGCAAATGCATTAGTTGCAGCCTTAAAATTGGCCAAAGTCAAAACCATTTTTACGCTTTCTGGCAATCACATCATGCCAATTTTTGATGCCCTACTTGATAGCGATATCAAATTAATTCACACCCGTCATGAAGCAGCTGCGGTACACATGGCAGATGCCTACGCCCGGCTGACAGGTGAAGTTGGTATCGCATTAGTTACTGGCGGCCCAGGCCACGCGAATGCAATAGCAGCGCTTTACACCGCACAGATGGCTGAATCGCCTGTAGTCTTAATTTCGGGTCATGCGCCCCTGGCACAATTAGGTAGTGGGGCTTTTCAAGAAATGGCACAAGCTGATTTGGCTGCGCCGCTTGTCAAAGCAGCCTTGACATCCAACTCTATTGAAGCAATTCCTTTTGACCTAGCCAAAGCAATCAAGCTAGCGAAATCGGGGCGCCTAGGAACTGTGCATTTAAGCCTACCTTCTGACTTGTTAGAAGGCTCCTACCCCAATGTAAGTAATTTACCTACCGAACAGCTATTTACCGACAAAGAAACATCAGCACCAAGCGCGGCGATTGAAACTATCTTGCAAGCGCTAAAAGAAGCTAAACGGCCCATCATCTTGACTGGGCCGCAAATGCAATCTCAGGCTCGTAGAAAACAACTGCATGCGCTAGAGCAAGCATTAGGAATTCCCGTGGTGGGTATGGAAAGCCCACGTGGTGTCAATGATCCTTGTTTAGGGGCCTTTCCGGAAGTATTAGTGCAAAGTGATTGTGTTTTGCTTCTTGGAAAAAAAGTAGACTTCACTTTGAAGTTTGGGCAATTTCCAAGCTTTGCCAAAGATTGTCAATTTTTACAACTTGATCCAGAGGCTGCTGAAATTCAACGCGCGAGTGTTAGCTTAGGTAAAAGGTTGCAACTCTCTGCACTTAGTGACGTGCAATCAAGTATTACTCTTCTAATGAAATCAGCGCTCGCTATAAACTTTATAAGTAGTTCCCATCAAGCTTGGTTACAAGAAGTTAAGACCGCTATTAATTATCGCCCTAATGATTGGCAATCGGCGACTGTTGAACCTGGCCGGGTTCATCCAGCGCAAGCATTTGCCGTTTTACAAACGATTCTCGATAGTCACCCTGATTCAGTGCTCATTAGTGATGGTGGTGAGATTGGGCAATGGGCTCAAGCTTGTCTGCAAGCACCAAACCGAATTATTAATGGTGTAGCTGGCTCAATTGGTTCTGGCCCTCCCTTTGCAAGTGCAGCTAGCCTTGTCAAACCGAATGTGCCTATCGTTACAGTGATGGGAGATGGTAGTTTTGGCTTTCATTGCGCAGAAATAGATACTGCAGTTCGATATAAATTACCCTTTCTTTTAGTCATCGGCAATGATGCTTGCTGGAATGCCGAACACCAAATTCAATTGCGCGACTATGGTCAAGAACGGCTCATTGGCTGCGATTTGCTACCAACTCGATATGACAAAGTCTGCGAAGGATTTGGTGGTCATGGAGAATTGGTTACGGAACTAGGCGCCTTGCTACCCGCTACAAAAAGAGCGCTCGCGAGTAACTTGCCCGCCTGTATTAATCTGATGATTCCGAGCTTAGCGGCCCCGAAAATGCAAAGATAAGCAATGAAGTTTCTTACCCTCATTATTTTCTTTTTTACGCTTGTAGTACTAAAGGGATGTGGTGGAGGGAGTAGTAATGACGAGAGCGCTAGTCAAACGCAGTACATTTACGCTGCATGGGTCATCATTGGCTCTGATGAGGCTGGCAATAATCGTGCCTTTGCCCGAGTAGCCACGAGCTATCTGTCGCCTAGCGGCCAAGCTGTTTGCCCACAGATCAATATTGATGGGCGTATGACTCAAATGACGATGCGCGCTGTAGCCGGTGTAATGCCATTAAGGCCAACGGCTTTTCAACCCTCTGTTCCCGCAGACTTTCCATTATCGACCTGTGAATCGATACTGCCAATAGGAACGCAATTTGCAAGTGTTGCGGGGCAATCATTGCCAATCCCCAAAGAAAAACCAAATCGTATTTTATTAATTGGTGACTCTGGGTGCCGTATGGACACCACAAATCTGCAAAACTGTGAAGACCCTAAAGAGTGGCCCTTTGCTTCGCTAGCACAATTGGGTGCCGATCTAAGTCCTGACCTAGTAATCCATATGGGCGACTTTCAATATCGTGATGTGCCTTGCTCAGTCTCTGGTAAATGCCCAATTAATGCGCAAAGCCCTTGGGGGTATGGCTGGGACACTTGGAATGCCGACCTTTTTACTCCAGCTGCTGCCTTATTCGCTAAAGCTCCTTGGATTGTAGTTCGTGGTAATCATGAAATCTGTTCTAAGGCAGGACAGGGGTGGTTTCGTTTTTTAAATCCCACGTTCTATACCGAGGATCGCTCATGTAATAACGCTAGCTATGACAGTATTGCCAACTACTCGCCAACATATGCTGTTTCCTTAGGGGCAGGTGCCAGAATTATTGTCTACGACTCAGCAAATGTTTCTGTCGGCGCTTCTATTTCAGATCCAAACAATAATTTTTATCGTCAATTTGTTGATGCTTTTACGCTAGCCGCTAACACACGGTTTAGTAATACGATTTTTACTAGCCATCACCCGATTTTGGGTTATAGCAACCCAACTTCAACATCGGTGCCCCCTGGCAATGCAACCCTACAAGGGGTAATGAGTGAAGTAATGCAAAAGATGTACCCAGCTGCTGCTGCCAATAGCTATTACCCAGACTCAATTAATACAGCATTTCATGGTCACGTACATAACTTACAGACGATTAATTTTGGCGTCAGTAATCTACCAAGTCATCCTGCCACTATTGTTGCTGGTGCAGATGGCGTTGCTTTAGCCGAACCTTTTCCGTCCACTACTCCACCTTTCTATAAAACAACCTTAGTTGCTCCAGGGGTGGCCGTGAATAATATGATTTGGAATAATGATTTTAGTTTTTCTTTGCTAGAGCGAATTGATAACAGTGCATTTTGGAAATACACCCTATACAATAAAACGGGTGATATTTTTGCGGTCTGTACCCAAGCGGGGCGACAACTCAATTGCACGCCAAATGCGGGTAACTTAAGTCCTTCATAAATAGGTTAATATTTACTATGAACATAACAATTCTGTGCCGAAAATTATTTTTACTACTTTGCCTCATGTCAGCATTTTCTGCGCATGCCCAAATTGGTACAGCTTGGACACCTGGCAGTTGTCAGTGCCCTAACGGGTTTATTTTTGCGCAAGCTACAGCACCCAATTGCACGCAGACATTTAATTATGAGGGTTGCATTAACCCTAACGTTGGTGCGAATGGTACTTGTTTCGATTGCGGGCAAGGCGGCACGCGTGCGCTCAATAGCTATGGCTGTATGGGGGGCCTACAAAACCAAGAATGGCGGCCCGCATTTAATGCTGGTGCCGTCGATTGCGCTGCCCAAAACTAAGTCTTCCTAACTAGCAGGTGCGCCATCGCGCAAAATTTCATAATGCAAATGCGGACCAGTTGAGCGACCTGTAGAGCCTACCTTGGCAAGGAGTTGTGATTTTTTGACTTTTTGCCCTACCCGCACCATTAGCTCTTGGGCATGGGCATAGCGCGTTACTACACCATTACGGTGTTGCACATCAACTAAATTACCGTACTCGCCACTCCACCCTGCTTTAATCACAATACCGTCGGCGGTTGCCAAAATTGGCGTGCCATAAGCAGCCGGAAAGTCAGTACCATCATGCCAAGCAATTTGTCGTGTAAAGGGATCAATGCGATAACCAAGCCCACTCGATGG
>CAJASX010000058.1 GCA_903944725.1 uncultured beta proteobacterium | reverse complement strand
GCTATTTTGTAGCCAGCAGGCACTTGGCTACGGCTAGTAAAGTCTTCGCTTGGCACAGCAGTGCCAATGCCAATATCAACTCGTGCAACAACAACATTATCGTGTGGGTGTAGACGAATAATGGGCCCAATGAGCCGCTTTACAGACATTTCAATCATGTACAGACCCCTATAAAATAAAACTCAATACAGTGCTCATTAATCGATTTTAATACCTGCATCTTTTACTACACGACGCCAATTGACAATACTGTCTCGAATGTATTTACTATATTCCTCAGGCGTGCCGCCAACCACATTAAAACCAAGCTCAGTCAGGCGTGTACGAATCTCAGGCATTTGCAGCACTTTATTCATCTCCTGATTTATCTTGAGAATGATGTCGCGCGGCGTAGCTGCTGGTGCCAGTACTCCCCAGTATGAACTAGCTTGGCTAACAGCAGCTAAGCCCACCTCACTAAAAGTAGGCACATTGGGTAAGGCGGATGAACGGGTATAGCCAGTAACCGCAAGGGCACGCAATTGACCACTATCAATAAAGGCTTTACTAGAGCTAATATTAGTGAATGTTGCCGCAACCTGACCCGCAACCGTATCTGTTACTGCAGGCCCCGCCCCCTTATATGGAGCATGAATCATATCGATTCCGGCGGCAAGCTTAAATAATTCACCGGTGAGATGTGAGGAGGTGCCTGCACCAGCAGAAGCATAAGCTAAGGCGCCATTTTTCATTTTTGCCAGCGCAATTAATTCACCAATTGTTTTTGCAGGGACAGCCGGATTGACGACGAGTGCACTAGCCCCTGAGGTCAGCAAAATGACCGCTGAAAGATCCTTAATGCTGTCATAGGGTATTTTTTGTAAGAGCGCAGGATTCGAAGTAAAGGCCGTATCAACAACCACAAAAGTGTAGCCATCGGGCTGGCTGCGCACGACCATTTCAGTGCCAATCGTGCTTCCCGAGCCAGGGCGATTTTCCAGAATAATTTGTTGACCCAGCAATTCAGTCAGTTTAGGCGCAATGATGCGCATTTGCATGTCCGTGCCACCGCCAGGAGCAAATGGAATGACAAATTTAATGGGTCTATCGGGATAGGCGGCCAATGCCATGCCTCCATGCAAAACCCCAAACACAACGAGGCTTAAAATAAGGTGTCGGTAAATACTACTGAAAACTGCAGTGCGCATGATATCTCCCTATTTTTAGGTTCAATTTACCCAGTTAATGAAGGCAATACTAAATCAGCATGGATTTAGTCGTCATTATCACTATCATTTATAATTGCAAGTTCGGCGAATTAGCTCAGCTGGTTAGAGCGACGGAATCATAATCCGCAGGTCCGGGGTTCAAATCCCTGATTCGCCACCATATTTAGACTTCGGCACCCAGATAAAGTTTGGCAGGTATGCAGGATAATTTTAGTCTAAAACATACTTAAATTAGTTAACTAATAATAGTGATTAACATACTAGGTTTTGATTTATTCAGTATTCTATTGCTATGTCCATCACCAAATTAAGAACTTCATTCCTATTTTCTTCCATCACACTCATTACTGTAGCGCTGGTTTCGGTAGCGGGCTGCTCAAGTACTCCCGTGGCACTCTATGCCGCGCAACAGCCCAAGTTGGTTTTGCCTGAATATTTTAATGGCACGCTTGATGCTTATGGGTTGTTCACTGATCGCAGCGACGCAGTAGTCAAACGCTTTACTGTGGTGATCAAAGCCAATTGGGTTATTAAGGATGGTAAAAAGGTGGGCACGCTCGATGAAGATTTCACTTATTCGGATGGCACCAAACAAAGACGTATTTGGACTTTAGTAGAAACTGCCCCAGGTCGCTATACAGGAACAGCGAGCGATGTTGTGGGCGAGGCTCTAGGCGAGGTTGCAGGTAACGCCCTGAACTGGCAATATACCTTAGCACTGCCCGTCGATGGCTCAATTTATAACGTGCAATTTGAAGATTGGATGTACTTAATGACCGATAAGGTGATGTTGAATAAAGCCAAGATGAGTAAGTTTGGTATTTATCTCGGCGAAGTCACTCTTGCTTTTTATAAGCGTTAAGCGCAAACAATTCACTGTGCGACAAAAAATTGTCAATTTTGTTTTATTTCAGGTGGGCTGGTTCGCTTGTATTTTAGGTGGCGCATCTGGCCATGTAGCAGTCAGCGTGCTATTTTCTTTGGCTTTAGTGGCAATTTCAGTCTGGCAAACCCCCTTTAAAAAAAATCTGCTTGAATTATTTATCAAAATTGGGCTTTATGGCCTAGTGGGCGATACCCTCCTTTTGCAGTTAGGGCTCCTCCAATTTACCTCTCCCGTACCTTTTACGTTTCTTTCGCCCATTTGGATGCTGTCCTTATGGATTTTGTTTGCTAGCACCCTTAATCAGTCGATGGCTTGGCTTTCGGGCAAGCCCCTAATGGGGGCATTATTGGGGGCAATCTTCGGTCCTCTTTCCTATATAGCGGGCGTTGAAATGGGCGCCGCTAATTGGGGTAATCGCTTACAAGCTATTGTTTTAATTGGATTTATTTGGGCAATTGGCATGCCTATTTTTCTATTTTGGGCTAAACAAGTCCAAAAAATAGCCCCAACCATAGAAAAAAATAGCCCCAAATAAATTCAGTGCTTGCAAAGACTACTGTTTTTATATACAGTAACTCCTAAGTTGTAAAAAACAAAGAAACAGAATACGGGTCAAGCCCAGTTAAAAGCGAAAAGGATAGCCATGGAAGACAAAAAAAAATCAGCCTCATCCGAGTTTGATGGAATGAGCGGCGACAAACAAAAGGCGCTATCAGCAGCTTTAGCGCAAATTGAAAAACAATTTGGTAAAGGCTCAATCATGCGATTGGGCGATGCTGAAATCAATCGCGATATACAGGTGGTATCAAGCGGCTCTTTAGGGCTTGATGTTGCCTTGGGCGTTGGGGGCTTGGCACGTGGGCGGGTAATCGAAATATACGGCCCCGAAGCATCGGGCAAAACTACCCTCACACTGCATGCCATAGCCGAGATGCAAAAAATTGGTGGCACATGCGCATTTATTGATGCAGAGCATGCCTTAGATGTGCAATATGCAACTCGCTTGGGAGTGGATGTAAATAACCTCTTAATATCCCAGCCAGATACGGGTGAGCAAGCCCTTGAAATTGCTGATGCATTAGTACGCTCAGGTTCAATCGATTTAATTGTGATCGACTCTGTAGCCGCGTTAGTGCCTCGTGCTGAAATCGAAGGCGATATGGGCGATTCATTACCTGGCCTACAGGCTCGGTTAATGAGCCAAGCGCTACGTAAATTAACCGGTACTATCAAGCGCACCAACTCAATGGTCATTTTCATCAATCAAATTCGAATGAAGATTGGTGTCATGTTTGGCTCACCAGAAACGACTACAGGTGGTAACGCCTTAAAGTTTTATGCCACTATGCGTTTAGATATTCGCCGCATTGGCAGTATCAAGAAAGGTGATGAAGTAGTTGGCAATGAAACCCGTGTGAAGGTCGTAAAAAACAAAGTGTCGCCACCGTTTCGTGAAGCGATCTTCGACATCATGTATGGCACTGGTATTTCGCGTGAGGGAGAAATTATCGACATGGGTGTTGAAGCCGATATCGTCGAAAAATCCGGTTCTTGGTACAGCTATAACACCGAACGCATTGGGCAGGGCAAAGATAATGCGCGCGAATTCTTAAAAGAAAATCCAGAAATTGCTAAAGAAATTGAAGCCAAAATTCGTGAGAAATTAGGCGTCAAGTCAGGCACACAAGTGGTTGCCAGTGTGCTGAGTGATGAGGAGCTAGAGTCGGCTGATGCCTGATTCAGGCGATGTTCTAAAAGCTAGTAAGTTCAAAAGCCCGGGTCTCAAAGCTCGGGCTTTGCGCCTTTTATCTTTGCGCGAATACAGTCGTAAAGACCTAGGCAGTAAATTAAGCGAATACGCCACTCAAATAGACGAAGTCGAAGGCGATAACATCCTCACAATCGAAAGTATTCTCGACGATTTTGAGCAACGTGGATGGTTATCGGATACCCGTTTTGCCGAGGCTTTAGTTAGGCGCCGCAGCGAGCGCTACGGTATGCGAAAAATTCAAGGTGAATTAAATAGAGCAGGGGTGAGTTCCGAGCATAGCGCTGATCTCCTTGAGCAATTGAAGTTAAGCGAATTTGCTAGAGCTAAAGAGCTTTGGGAGAGAAAGTTTGACATTATCGCCACCGAACCAAAAGAACGGGCTCGGCAATATCGATTTTTGGTCTCTAAGGGCTTTAATGCCGAGCTAGTGGCTAGAATTATTAGCGGTAAGCCTAATAAGCAGTAAGTTCCTCTTGGGCATAAAACTAAGCCCCGACACCGCAAAATGCTAGACTTACACAGTTAAGCCTAGTCAAATCCCGTTTCAGGAGCAGTTATGAAAATTCACGAATACCAAAGCAAAGAAATATTGCGACAATTTCATGTGCCAGTACCTAATGGCATGGCTGTTTTCAGCATCGATGAAGCCTTGCAGGCTGCTGAAAAATTAGGTGGTCCAGTATGGGTAGTGAAAGCACAAATTCATGCTGGCGGACGTGGTAAAGGAGGCGGGGTTAAGTTAGCTAAAAATATGGCAGAAGTAAAAACCTTGGCTAGTGAAATCTTAGGCATGCAACTCATCACCCATCAAACTAGCCCTAGCGGCCAAAAAGTACGGCGACTTTTAATTGAAGATGGCGCCGATATTAAAAAAGAGTATTACTTCAGCATCTTGACCGATCGAGCTACCCAAAAAAATGTGATCATGGCTTCTAGCGAAGGCGGCATGGATATTGAAGAGGTCGCAGCTAAAACACCTGAAAAAATTATTAAAGTCTTTGTCGATCCTTTAGTGGGATTAAGCGATGCTCAATGTGACGAAATTGCAAATGGTATTGGTATTCCCGCCGGCTCACTGCCACAGGCGCGTGAAGTATTTAAAAATTTATATAAAACTTATTGGGATACGGATGCCTCATTAGTAGAAATAAACCCTTTAATTTTAGAAGGCAATGGCAATATTAAAGCCCTCGATGCTAAGTTTGATTTTGATGCTAATGCCCTATATCGCCATCCCGAAATCGTCGCTTACCGCGATGAAGATGAAGAAGATCCCGCAGAAATTGAAGCCTCTAAGTTTGATTTAGCTTATATCTCACTCGACGGCAATATTGGTTGTTTAGTCAACGGCGCTGGTTTAGCTATGGCAACCATGGATACCATTAAATTATTTGGCGGTGAGCCAGCTAACTTTTTAGATGTTGGTGGTGGTGCTAATGCAGAAAAAGTCACTGAAGCATTTAAGATCATGTTAAAAAATAAAAGTGTGAAAGCCATCTTGGTAAATATTTTTGGCGGCATTATGAAATGCGACGTCATTGCTGAAGGCGTTGTAACAGCGTGTAAAGCAGTTAACCTATCGGTGCCATTAGTAGTTCGAATGAAGGGCACCAACGAAGATTTAGGCAAAAAGATTTTGGCCGACTCAGGCTTACCAATTATTAGTGCCGACTCAATGGCTGAAGCAGCTACTAAAGTAGTCGCTGCAGTTAAGGCTGCTTAGTACAACAGTTACACATACTAACTAGCCAGTTAGTGCCACTCATTAAGTTATCTCAATATTTAGGAATTAGATTATGTCAATTTTGATTAATAAAAATACCAAAGTGATTACCCAAGGTATCACAGGTAAGACAGGCCAATTTCATACTGAAAAATGTCAGGAATATGCCAATGGTGTGAATTGTTTCGTGGCCGGAGTAAATCCGAAAAAAGCAGGCGAATCAATTTTTAATATCCCTATTTTTGGCACAGTAAAAGAGGCCGCGCAACAAACTGGCGCAACGGTTTCGGTTATTTATGTACCCCCACCAGGCGCTGCTGCGGCTATTTGGGAAGCAGTAGAGGCTGATTTAGATTTTGTGATTTGCATTACTGAGGGCATTCCAGTGCGCGATATGTTGGAAGTGCGTAATAAAATGCGTGCAAAAGAAGCCCAAGGGGGCAAAAAAACTCTCTTGCTAGGACCAAATTGCCCAGGGATTATTACTCCTGAAGAAATTAAAATTGGCATCATGCCAGGCCATATTCATCGTAAGGGCCGCATTGGTGTAGTTAGCCGTTCTGGCACCTTGACTTATGAGGCAGTAGGTCAATTAACCGCGATTGGCTTAGGTCAATCGACCGCAGTGGGTATTGGCGGCGATCCTATTAATGGCTTAAAGCATATCGACATCATGAAGTTATTTAATGACGATCCTGAGACCGACGCAGTCATTATGATTGGCGAAATTGGCGGCCCAGATGAGGCAGATGCAGCTCGCTGGTGCCAAAAGAATATGAAAAAACCCATAGTCGGCTTTATTGCTGGTGTTACGGCGCCCGCAGGCAAGCGTATGGGTCATGCGGGGGCTTTAATTTCTGGAGGCGCCGACACCGCCGACGCAAAACTTGCAGTTATGGAAGAATGTGGCTTTAAGGTAACTCGAAATCCATCAGAAATGGCAGTTTTATTAAAGGCAATGTTGTAAGAATGAATACTTAACATAAGATCATACAAAGAAAGCTATAACAAGCAAAATAAAAAATACAAGGAACTGAGGAGATTTTATGGAATTAATGGCAGCATTTTCAGACGCATCATTTTGGGTGGCATTGGGCTCAATTATGGTGGCTAATATTTTATTGTCAGGCGATAACGCTGTTGTTATAGCATTGGCTTCACGTAATCTTCCGCCCAAACAACAGAAAACTGCTATTTTTTGGGGGAGTGCCGCTGCTATTATTTTACGCGTTGTGCTGACGATTACTGCGGTGCAATTATTGAGTGTGCCTTACTTAAAAATGATTGGCGCGATTTTGTTGTTGTATATCGGCGTGCAATTATTAGCTGATAGCGATGAAGATTCTGATATGAAAGCTGAGTCGAATATCTGGGGTGCCATCCGCACGATCTTGATTGCCGACCTAGTAATGAGCCTTGATAACGTAATTGCAGTTGCGGCTGCGGCGCAAAAGGGACCAGAAGAAACTCGTCTAATACTCCTCATCATTGGCTTGGGTTTATCGATCCCGCTAATTATTTTTGGTAGCACTATGTTATTAAAAGTAATGGAGCGTTTTCCAATCGTTATTACCGTGGGCGCAGGCTTATTAGGCTTATTAGCAGGCGGAATGTTTGTTGAGGACCCTGTTATTAAAGACACTCTTAAGGCAGCCATTGGAGACGCTAACACTATCTTTGAAATAGCGGGGGTCATTTTTGTAATCATGTTAGGTACTTGGTTGAAAAGAAAAAATAGAGGCAAAAGGGCTCATAAATCATAAGGGTTTATCACTTAATCTGAAAAGCCGACACACAAAGTCGGCTTTTTCTTACATTAAAGCGGCTTGAGTACTTGCACCAAAGAGTTGATCATCATGTTTTCAACTCGAAGAGGCTTGTTTAACATGAAAAAACCAAATGGCTTTACATTAATTGAGGTAATGGTAGTCGTTGCTATCATCGGCATCTTGGTGGCAGTGGCTATGCCCCAATACCAAGACTATATTGCTCGTAGTCGCGTTGTTGAAGGTATGAATTTATCGTCGAGCGCTAAATTAGCTGTTACTGAGGTGTTTGCTAGTCGAGGCACAATTGCGATGGATGACGCTACTAAAGGAGCTTTCTCATTTGTACCAACTCGAAGCGTCAAATTAATCGAAATTTTACCAAGCGGGGCAATTGCCATCGATTTTCAGCAATCAGTGTCGGTTGATGGCAAAAACGCTTTAGTGTTAATACCGACCAATGATCCCGATGCGACAATGCCAAGCGAGGTTGATTTATCTAAACCTGCAGGCATGAATTGGGCCGGTGGTTGGTCGTGTCGCTCTAAAGAATCAACATTGCCTCAAGAATTATTGCCGGCCGAATGCCGCTCGTCTAAATAAGGCTAGCATACTACTGTGACTTTCAATACCGTAATGAGAATACGAAATCAATCACTAAACTACTTTGTAAACTCATTTACGGTGTCCATATAGTTACCATGATTACCACATGCCCGATTAAATGCTACGCCAGAAAAAGAAATCGCATTACCAAGGGTTTGCCATTCCCCTGCAACTTTATCTCCCAATTTACTCATTTGGTATTTTTGATTTTGACAATCAGCGCGATAAGACCAGAGGGTTTCATCACTTAATAATTTATCAAGCTTGTAAGAAATTAATCGCATCTCTTTATTACCAGTCTTTGAATCACTAACAATTTGTTTATATAGGATATCGAATACAAGGGGTGGTGGCAATGGCAAAGGCTTGATAGGCACAGGAATTTTTATAGGAGCTAATTTAGTCCCTGGTAATGGGGGCTTAATTATTGGTGGGTCTTGATATAAAAAATAATAGCGCGTTAAATTACCAAAAACAGTGCGGCCACATAACCTTGTTTTAACCCAATGCATGGCAGTATTGCCTTTAATATCTTTCCATTCACCTTTGCTTACCCCAATATCACTTAAACTTGAGATTGCCGGAGTTTTGGGTGGTGCTTGTGGTTTTTCACCAGGAATAACGGGCACAAAGGGAATAGAAGGTGCATAGACTTCAGAAATTTGCGCTTTAAATACATTTAATGTGCAATCAATTTCAATCAGCGCAGGTTGTAAAAAAATGATCGGCACTACTTTTTTGACAAGCTTTGGGTCTAACTTCAGATCAACTGTCTTTTCTGCCATCTGACTAGAGCCCATATCTGCCGGTGGAGATAACTTCTGCTCTAGCTTAGGATCAAGCTTTGGCCCAACAATTACTTCAATAATTTCTGGTGGGTTCGCTGGATGGGAAATGCCCACCGCTGGAATAGCTATGCTTTCTACATTGGCATTTGGCAGAATTCCTATTTTGGGCCAAGGAAGACCCTTAGCTTTGGTGATTACTTCTAAGCTAATTACACCTTCATCGCTTTGCTTAAGGCTAGTGGGGTCGTAAAACCATTCAAGGCTTGTTGAGTCAGCCAAATAGGCCCAATCGCTAAAAGTAAATGGCTTTAAGGGTATTTGCGCGTTCTTTTTGTCTGCATCTGTGCTGTTGGGAACAAAAGGCGCAAGCAAGCTTCCGCAACCAGCAGTTAAAAGCAAAACAAAGCATAAAAATACGGTACGGTAAAAAGCGGTCATATGCGCTATCTTAATTGCTTACTCAAGAAGTACCTAAAACAACTGGTTAAGGGTACTTGCTGAGGTGAATAATGTTAATAAGCTGGTAGTTGCAAGCTTTATTTGACTAATCGGATTAATGCCATTTCTCATTCTTCATCTGGACAAGACTTAAGGACAAGATTTGGACAAGACTAAATTTACATACTCTGGATGTTATTTAGCTTAGTGTTTACTTCCCTGCCTTCCACTCCCCACTCTTGCCACCACTCTTTTCTAGGAGCTTGACATCACCCATTACCATGCCACGGTCTACTGCTTTGCACATATCGTAGATTGTGAGTAGGGCGACTTGGACTGCGGTGAGGGCTTCCATTTCGACACCGGTGGGGCCAGTGGTTTCTGCACGTACTTGGCAACGAATGGTATGGTTTTTAGCATCAGCTTCAAAACTGACACTAACGTGAGTTAGGGTAAGCGGGTGGCAAAGGGGGATCAGATCAGCGGTCTTTTTGGCCGCCTGAATTCCTGCAATTCGGGCAATACCCAAAACGTCACCTTTTTTATGACTGCCAGCCTCAACCATGGCAAAGGTTTCAGCCTGCATGCAAATAGCGCCAGAAGCAATCGCTAGGCGCTGGGTATGAGCCTTTTCTCCCACGTTAACCATATGGGCTTGACCATTATCATCAAAATGAGTGAGTTTATTCATAAGATAAGTTTTACCATAGAGGGATGGAAATCAAAATTCTGCATAAAATCGGTCAAATTTTCTACCGCGCCTTGCGATCCTGTATTGCTACTAGTTTAATTGCAACACTTGCTTTTCCGACACCCTTAATCATTTCAAGGGCTTGGGCTGCTGATGTATCGGTAGAAGGTAATTCGGCTATTTTAGAAAATTTAGGGCGGGCAGTGCAATCACCTGATGCGCGTTCAAGCAATTTACCGTTATCCCGACAGCAAAACCAAGAACGGCCCACTTTGTTACTGCCCGATATGGGCGACCCTGGCGGCAATACTCTAAGCCCGTTAGAAGAGCGAAAAATGGGCGAACGAATTATGCGTGAAATTCGCCCAGATCCCGATTATTCAGACGACTTACCGATTTATGATTTTTTAAATGAAATGGAGCGGCGCTTATTACAAGCAGCTAAAAAATTGCAATTGGGGGGCGCTAATAATCAGGGAAGCGCTGCCTACAATTATGAAATTTTCGTCGTGAAAGACCCGTCGATCAATGCATTTGCATTACCGGGGGGGTTTATTGGTTTTCACACTGGACTAATCGTGGCAGCAGAAAGTGAGTCCGAGGTTGCATCGGTAATGGGTCACGAAACCGGACACGTGTTGCAGCGGCATTTAGCGCGACAAATGGATAAGCAGACTACCAATACCATGATTGCACTGGCGGGTGCCTTGTTGGGCGCGTTAGCGGCAGCAAAAAATCCTGCCGCTGCACAAGGATTAATTACTGGTGGCCAAGCACTGGCAATTAATAATCAATTATCGTATTCACGTGACGCTGAGCGCGAAGCCGATCGCATTGGTTTTGAAATTTTGCAAGGCAGCGGTTATAACGTGAATGCGATGCCTATGTTTTTCCAGCGTTTACAAAAAGCGACTGGCATTATGGATAAAGGCATTCCAGAATATGTGCGTACTCATCCCTTAACTACCGATCGTATTGCCGATATGCAAGATCGGGCTCGGGTTGTGCCCTTGCGTAATATGCCGCCCACAATTGAATTTTATTTAATTAAAGCGCGCGCTCGGCTTGAGCAACAAAGTAGTTCGAGTGGTTTATACGATTTACGCTTAATTTTTGATGGCTTGAGCAAGCAATCCCAAGCAGAAAAACAGCTAGAGGGCTATTACGGCTTAGCTTTAGTAGCGCAACGGCAGGGCAAAATTGATCAGGCTGAAGGTTTTTTACAGAAGGCGCGTAACATCACCCAAGCCGTTATTGCGCCAGGCTCACCCATTCAGCGGCAAAGCATTTCATTGGATGTTACTACTGCCGAGTTAGCCTTAGCCAAAGGCAAAGCGGCAGAATCTTTACAAGTTGCTCAAGCAAGTGTAAAAGCGTTTCCACAGTCTTATGCAGCCCCTGTAGCAATGATCAACGCGGAGCTCAAGCTCGGGCGTAATACTGAGGCAATTACCTGGTTAAAAAATCGTACTAAGCTACAACCTTCAGAGCCCTTATGGTGGTCGTTATTAGCTAGTGCCTATCGACAAGACAATAAACCCGCTTTACATCATTTTGCTTTGGCAGAAAAATTTGCTTTAGAGGGTGCTTTGCCTTATGCCATTGATCAATTAAAAATTGCCCGTTCGATGGGGGGAACTGATTTTTATCAAGCATCCACAATTGATGCTCGCATTAGAGATTATCAACGTATGTATCGTGAGCAACAAGAGGATGAGGGCAGGCAAGCACGACGACCGAGTTAAGCAAAAGACTTAACTTAATGTAGGCCATGATGTTTAGTGGGGAGAGGAAAATTTTCTTCGGTAGAGCGGCTTGCATGTAAATGGGCAATGCGCCAACCCTGACTATCTTGCAGAATAACCAAAGTAATATTTAAGAAAAATTCAGCTTCAACTTGATCGGGCTGAAAGTGCACGGCTTCAGTAGTATCGTAAATGGCGGCGCCTAAAGTAGCATGTGACATGCAGTAAATTGGCTCAAGAAAAAGGGCGCGCGACGCTAAGAGTCTTTCTAAGCCTTGCCTAATTGCGGTATGACCACTTAAGCGTTGTCCCTCAGGTAGAACACAAGTAATGTTGTCATCATCCAACCAAAGATCAAGGGCACCTTGTACATTGCGCTGTGCCAAAGCCTCACGCCATGCCTCAACTAATTCATTAGCGTTTTGAAACAGGCGCGCAAGACGTGACATGGGGATATCCTAAAGATTTAAAGCGGCAAAAACTTGCGTTGGGGTAATTTCTTGCAAACAAGCCAAGGTACCAAGTGGGCAAGTGCGTTGATAACAAGGGCTACACGATAAGTGCAGCCAAATCACCCTAGCTTTGCTCGATTGTGGGGCAGTATGGCGGGGGTCACTTGAGCCAAAAATGGCTACCTGAGAAATTTGAAGGGCTGCAGCGACATGCATCAAACCCGAATCATTGCTAATCATTGATTGGCAATTAGCAATGGTGGCAAGTGCTTGATTAAGGCTGGTCGTACCACACCAATTATGTAGCCGTGCCGCGCTAGCTGCTGGTAAGGTGGTTTGTGTCTGAATCAATTGGCCCATTTGAGCATCGCTAGCACCACCTAAGATAATGATGTGGCTACGCGCATTCTGTTGCAAAATTAGGCTGGCAAGTTTGGCAAAGTGGGCAATTGGCCAACGTTTTGCTGGCCCGAATTCGGCACCAGGTGAAAATACATAGAGCGCATCTAGCGCAATTTGTTCACGTCTAAAACGAGTTTGTATATCAATTTGATCGCTCGTAGGAATTTGCAAGTGGGCTGGCTTAGTATTCATTGACCAAGTGGTGAGCCCTGGTAATAAGCGTAATAAATTCGCATAGTGTTCTACCATTGGTGTACGGTTAGCCTTAGAGGGGTTCGCTAAGGATCGATTAATTAATCCAAAGCGCATTTCTCCGCGGTAACCGATGCGGACAGGTATTTTTGCCAACCAAGGAATGAGCGCAGCTTTTAAACTATTGGGCAATATAAAACAGCAGGCGTAATTAGCTAAGCGTAGTTGCTTAGCTAATTGGAGGCGCGCTTGCCACTGTAATTTGCCATGCTGTAAAGGTGCCTCAATTAGATGATTTACTTCAACGCAAGCGCGGTAAATTGGCGCCACCCAAGGTGTTGTGAGAACATCAATTGTGCAAGCTGGTAAAGCCTGCTTAATTGCCGCAATTAAAGGCTGACTCATCACTGCATCGCCAATCCAATTAGGCGCGATGATCAGGATGCGGGTACCCGAGTTAATGACCGTGGGGCGCGGTTCCGGGAATGAGGCGATATTCAGTTCCACAATAAGGACACTTCGCTTGACCAGTATCGACAATATCAAGAAAGACGCGCGGATGTAAATTCCAGTTAGGGGTTGATCCGGGCGGGCAATGTAAAGGTAAATCTTTGCCATTAATCATTACTGGCTTTAGGGTTGTGGCTGTATTCAAGGTTTCTTGCATAGTAATTACTTAGCTAGAGTTAGCCATGATTTATAGCGCTCGTTTTTACCGTACACGGTGGAGAAAAATACCTCTTGAATTTGTTTTGTAATTGGTCCTTTTAAACCGTCACCAATAGTACGATCATCGAGCTCGCGAATGGGTGTTACTTCTGCTGCAGTGCCTGTAAAAAAAGCTTCATCAGCGGTATAAACTTCATCACGAGTTAAGCGCTTTTCTTTGACTTTAAAACCAAGATCATGGGCAATATCAATAATCGAATCACGAGTAATTCCGTCTAAGCAGGATGCGAGGTCTGGCGTATAGACAATGCCGTTACGCACCATAAAGAAATTTTCACCCGAACCTTCTGAGACATAACCTTCAGTATCAAGTAATAAGGCCTCATCGTAACCATTAGCAGCGACCTCTTGGTGCGCCAAAATGGAATTAATGTAATAGCCCGAGGCTTTCGCTCGAACTAATGAAGAGTTGACAAAGTGACGCGTGAAGGAGGAGGTTTTTACCCGAATTCCTTTATTTAAACCATCTTCACCAAGGTAAGCGCCCCACTCCCAAGCGGCAATCGAGGTATGAATGGTGTTGCCAGTGGGTGAAACACCTAATTTTTCTGAGCCAATAAATACAATTGGTCGAATATAGCAAGCCGATAATTTATTGGTTTTAACCACATCAATAATGGCTTGGGTAATTTGCTCTTCGTTATAGGGAATGGGCATTTGGAAAATTTTGGTGCCATTAAAGAGGCGCTTTACGTGCTCTTTGAGGCGAAAAATAGCCGGCCCAGAATCGGTCTTATAAGCCCGAATACCCTCAAATACACCCATGCCGTAATGTAGCGAATGAGTGAGCACATGAATATTGGCATCCCGCCAGGGCACCATCTTCCCATCAAACCAAATAAAACCGTCACGGTCAGACATCGACATGTTATTACCCTTTGTAGCAATTGAAGGAAAAGCCCGTTTAACCCGATGAGTCAAGCTGGCAAGGCATCTAAAGCACTTATTGTAGAGCAGGTCCTATTATTAATGAGGGCGCCTGCAAAGAAGGTGGTGAGGGCGGTGGGTTTTCATTAAAATGAAGTTCATTTCCTTTATTTTTAGCCGCTTTCTATGCCTGAAACCCTCTTTAACGTGAAGCGTCTTACCGATCTAGCGGCAGCTGGCCAATTAAAGGGTAAGCGGGTGTTGATTCGAGCTGATTTAAATGTGCCACAAGACGATACCGGCAAGATTACCGAAGATACCCGTATTAGAGCTTCGATGCCAGCGATACAGCTTTGCTTAGATGCTGGCGCAGCAGTAATGGTTACCTCTCATTTAGGAAGGCCTATTGAAGGTCAATTTAAGCCAGAAGATAGCTTGGCGCCAGTGGCTCATCGCATTGCTGAATTATTAAATCGTAAGGTCGCTCTCATTAGCGGTTGGGTTGATGGTGGTTTTGAGGTGAAGCCGGGCGAATTGGTACTACTAGAAAATTGTCGGCTTAATATTGGGGAAAAGAAAAATAGTGAAGTCTTGGCGAAAAAAATTGCTGCTTTATGCGATATTTACGTTAACGATGCCTTTGGCACCGCCCACCGAGCCGAGGCAACCACCTATGGAGTCGCACAATTTGCCCCAGTTGCGTGTGCTGGGCCCTTAATGGCCGCAGAGTTAGACGCTCTTAGTCGTGCTCTGGCGAATCCTAAGCGCCCATTAGTGGCGATTGTGGCCGGTTCAAAAGTTTCTTCCAAGTTAACGATCTTAAAATCGCTAGCGAACAAAGTGGATGAATTAATTGTGGGCGGTGGTATTGCTAATACTTTTTTATTAGCTAAAGGCCTACCTATTGGTAAATCGTTAGCTGAGCCCGCTTTAGCGCAAGAGGCGCGCGACATTATGGCAATGATGGAAAAACGGGGGGCTAATTTACCTATGCCTGAAGATGTCGTAGTTGCTAATGAACTGTCGCCTTTAGCTCGAGCTAATCGAGTTGCGGCTACTGACGTAGCAGCAGACGATATGATTCTTGATATCGGCCCAAAAGCAGCAGCGAAATTGTCAATCATGTTAGCTAACGCTGGTACGATAGTTTGGAATGGTCCGCTTGGTGTATTTGAAATCGATCAATTTGGCGGCGGCACCAAAATGTTGGCTGCAGCAATTGCGCACTCACCTGCATTTTCGATTGCGGGTGGAGGTGATACTTTGGCTGCCATTGCTAAATATGGTATTGAAAAACAAGTTGATTACATTTCTACTGGTGGTGGCGCCTTCCTCGAATTTCTGGAGGGCAAAACTTTACCCGCCTTTGCAGTTCTGGTAGAGCGAGCCAAAGAAGAAAATATAAAGAAGTAAATAATAAATAACCCCTAAAGGACAGTATGTTAAGAGCTACAAAAATTATCGCCACCCTTGGACCAGCATCAGAAAAGCCAGAGGTTTTACGCGAGATGATTCGCGCGGGTCTTGATGTCGTACGGCTTAATTTTTCTCACGGTACCGTCGCCGATCACTTGGCGCGTCATAATTTAGTACGCACGATTTCTGCTGAAATTGGTCGCGAAGTAGGCATCATGGCAGATTTACAGGGACCTAAAATTCGGGTGGGTAAGTTTGCTAATGGCAAAGTACAGTTGCAAGAAGGCGCAAATTTTATTTTAGATGTAGGGTGTGAATTGGGCAATGAAGAACGCGTTGGCCTCGATTACAAAAATTTACCGCAAGATGTCAAAGCTGGCGATCGACTCTTATTAAATGATGGGCTAATTGTTTTGCGTGTAGCGAGTGTGCAAGGTCATGAAATTCATACGGTGGTTGAGCTTGGTGGACCGCTTTCGAATAATAAAGGTATTAACCGCGCTGGCGGGGGCTTAACTGCTCCAGCATTAACCGAAAAAGACATCCAAGATCTTGATGCAGCAATTGCGATGGGTGTCGACTTCATCGCTATCAGCTTTCCTAAAGATGGTGCCGATATGCTTATCGCACGTAATTTAGCTGACGCAGCTAGCGCCAAACATAGTGTTGGCAAAGTAAAGTTAATTGCCAAAGTTGAGCGGGCAGAAGCTATAGTGCCAGAGGCCTTAGATAGCATTATTCGTGAGAGCGATGGCATTATGGTGGCGCGTGGCGATTTAGCAATTGAGGTTGGCAACCCCGCCGTACCAGCCTTACAAAAACGGATGATTCGTTTAGCTCGCGAGGCTGATAAGTTTACGATTACCGCAACTCAGATGATGGAGTCGATGATTAGTGCACCTGTTCCAACCCGTGCAGAAGTAAGTGATGTAGCCAATGCAGTTTTAGATGGTACTGATGCCGTGATGCTCTCGGCAGAGTCTGCCACGGGTCTTTATCCAGTTAAAACTATTGAACAAATGGCAGAAATTTGTATCGAGGCTGAAAAATCAGAACAAGTGCGTTTAGATACTGATTTTTTAGATCAAACATTCACCCGTATCGATCAATCGATTGCCTTAGGGGCTTTATTTACTGCACATCATCTAAACGCAGCTGCTATTGCTGCATTAACCGAGTCAGGATCAACACCCATTTGGATGAGTCGTCATAATATTCATGTGCCCATCTTTGCACTAACGTCAAAAGTATCAACCCAAAGAGCATTAAGCACCTATCGTAATGTGACCCCAATTAGTATTGAAGTTAGTAAAGATCGCGATACAGCCTTACGCCAAGTAGAAGAGCGTTTAAAAATGAGTGGTGCGATTAAGTCTGGTGACACTATCGTGCTCACCATTGGCGAGCCAATGGGTGAGCCTGGTGGCAGTAATACGTTAAAAATTGTTAAGGTGAAATGATTAACCTTCATTTACTTCCATTATTTATTTTTTAGAGGATTACTATGCCTTTGGTATCAATGCGTCAATTATTAGATCATGCAGCTGAAAATAATTATGGTCTACCGGCTTTCAATGTTAATAATTTAGAGCAAGTGCAAGCCATCATGAGCGCTGCCGATGAGGTTGGTTCACCTGTCATCATGCAAGCTTCCGCTGGCGCCAGAAAATATGCCGGCGAGGCATTTTTACGGCACCTAATTTCTGCGGCGGTTGAGTCTTATCCGCATATCCCTATTGTGATGCATCAAGATCATGGCCAAAGCCCAGCGGTATGTATTGCTGCAATCGATAGTGGTTTTACTAGTGTGATGATGGATGGCTCGCTCGAAGCCGATGGTAAATCGGTTGCTAGTTATGATTACAACATTGCAGTATCTCAAGAAGTAGTCAAACTCTCGCACGCACTCGGTGTTACGGTCGAGGCCGAATTAGGTGTATTGGGGTCTTTAGAAACCATGAAGGGCGACAAAGAAGATGGTCATGGTGCTGATGGCACTATGACACGTGAACAGTTACTAACTGATGTTGAGCAAGCGGCAGATTTTGTCAAAGCTACTCAATGCGATGCCTTAGCAATTGCCATTGGCACTAGCCATGGAGCCTATAAATTTACTAAAAAACCCACTGGTGATATTTTAGCAATCGAGCGTATCCGCGAAATACATGCGCGTATTCCTAATACGCATTTAGTAATGCATGGCTCTTCAAGTGTGCCCCAAGAATTATTAGCCATTATTCGTGAATTTGGTGGCGAGATGAAAGAAACCTATGGCGTGCCAGTTGAAGAAATTCAAATTGGTATTAAAAATGGTGTACGTAAAATCAACATTGATACCGATATTCGTTTGGCTATGACGGCTGCTATTCGCCGTTATTTATTTGAAAACCCAGGTAAGTTTGACCCACGTGATTACCTAAAACCTGCTCGTGAGGCTGCTAAGCTAATTTGTATTGCGCGCTATACCGAGTTTGGCTGTGCGGGGCAAGCCAGCAAAATTAAACCCATTTCCTTAGAAAAGATGGCGGCGCGTTATCGGGCCGGTGAGCTAGCGCAGATTGTCAATTAAGATGTCAGCGCTCTATACCAGCTCGATTCAATCTCTTCCTCTATTGTCTAAGGGGAAAGTGCGTGATGTATATGCCATTGGAGATGATCAACTGCTGATGATTACTACCGATCGTTTATCAGCCTTTGATGTCATTATGGGCAAGCCCATTCCTGAAAAGGGTATTGTATTAAATCAAATGGCTAATTTTTGGTTTCAAAAGCTGAGCCATATTATTCCCAACCATCTCACTGGAATTAATCCAGAGTCGGTTGTAGGGGTGAATGAGCTTGAGCAGGTGCGAGGTAGGGCGGTAGTAGCCAAACGCCTACAGCCTATTTTGGTTGAAGCCGTAGTGCGAGGTTATTTAGCGGGTAGCGGCTGGAAAGAATATCAAGCGAGTGGCAGTGTTTGTGGCATTGCTTTACCAGCAGGCTTACAGAATGCTCAAAAATTACCCGCACCTATTTTTACCCCTGCAGCAAAAGCAGCCGCCGGCCAGCATGATGAAAATATTACTTTCGATGAAATGGTTAAGCGCATTGGTGCCCCTTTAGCAGAGCAAATTCGCGCTGTGAGCATTCAGCTCTACCTAGAGGCTGCTGCATTTGCAGCTGAGCGGGGCATCATTATTGCCGATACTAAATTTGAGTTTGGTTTAGATGCCAATCATCAATTAATTTTGATGGATGAAATTTTAACTGCTGACTCATCGCGTTTTTGGCCTGCTGAGACCTATCAGGTGGGGATTAATCCACCTTCTTACGATAAACAATTTATACGAGATTGGCTCGAGTCAATTTTAATTGATGGCAAGCCCTGGCCAAAGCAGGAGCCAGCCCCAAACTTACCAGATGAAGTAATTAATCAAACGGCTGAAAAATATCGCGAAGTGTTAGCACGCTTAACGAAAACTTAATTAATATTAGCTAAATAAACGAAAGTATCTGGCGAGGAAACCACATGAGCACTAAAAAACCAATGGTTAGTATTGTGATGGGCTCTGATTCGGATTGGAGCACCATGGAGGCTGCAGCGCAAGTGTTAGAGCAATTTGCAATACCCTTTGAGACTCAAGTACTTTCTGCTCACCGAATGCCAGATGCGTTGTTTAGTTATGCTGAACAAGCACAATCTAGAGGGTTGCGAGCCATTATTGCGGGTGCTGGCGGCGCTGCCCATTTGCCTGGCATGTTGGCCGCTAAAACCCTTGTACCAATTTGTGGCGTGCCTGTACCTAGTAAATATTTACGTGGTGAAGATTCTTTATATTCAATAGTACAAATGCCCAAAGGTATACCAGTTGCTACTTTTGCTATTGGTGAGGCTGGCGCAGCTAACGCAGCCTTATATGTGATCGCAACTTTAGCTTTAGACGATGCTGAGTTAAGTAAAAAATTAAATGCCTTTCGTAATCAACAAACTGCCAAAGCAAGCACTAAAACTTTGCCGCGGAGCTCTTAATGATGGTGAATCAAGATGGCTAAGCATTTAATCCCGATTTTACCGGGGGCCTATTTAGGTATGTTGGGTGGTGGACAATTGGGGCGAATGTTTACACAAGCAGCACAAGCCATGGGTTATAAAGTTTGCATTCTTGATCCAGATCCCCTTAGCCCAGCGGGTGCTATTGCCGAAAAACATTTGCTCGCCGATTTTAGCGATGCTGCAGCTTTACAAGAAATGGCTACGCTTTGTCAGGCAGTAAGTACCGAATTTGAAAACGTACCAGCTCAAACGCTAGACCAGTTAGAAGCTTTGGGGGTATATGTAGCCCCACGTAGTAATGGGGTTTCAATTGCTCAAAATCGGATTGCCGAAAAAGCCTTCTTAACAGCATGGCGACATGAATTAAATCTTGGTCCTGTGCCCTATTGCATCATTGAAAACCAAGCAGCAATCGATGGGTTCGATGACGCTCTGCTACCAGGTATTTTAAAAATAGCGCGTTTAGGGTATGACGGCAAAGGCCAAGCGACAGTGCATTCTTTAGTCGAGCTCAAACGGGCATGGGACGATTTTGGCAGAGTGCCCTGCGTGCTTGAAAAGCGCATGGACTTAGCCTTTGAGGTATCGGCTTTGGTTGTGCGTGGCCATGATGATGCGGTGGTGGTATATCCCATTGCGCAAAATATTCATCGCAATGGTATTTTGCATACAAGTACAGTGCCAGCTCCTTCACTCAATACTGATCAAGAAAAACGCGTGCTGCAGGCGGCAAAAGTTTTAATTCGGCGACTTGATTATGTTGGAATTTTGTGCATTGAATTTTTTGTGGTCAAGAGTGGAGAAATTTTTGCCAATGAAATCGCGCCTCGTCCCCATAATTCTGGACACTACACCATGGATGCTAGTGTCACCAGCCAATTTCAACAGCAGGTGCGAGCAATGGCGCGCTTGCCTTTAGGAGATACGCGTTTATTAACACCGGTCTCGATGTTAAATGTATTGGGAGATTTATGGTTTACTGGTAATAATCTAGAGGATGCACCCAAAGAACCTGCATGGGCAAAAGCGCTAAGTCATGACAGCGCTAAATTACATTTATATGGTAAGTCAGTACCGCTGGCTGGCCGAAAAATGGGCCACATTAATTGCCTTGGTACTAGTTTGGCAGAGGCCCGCCAAATTGCCGCTTTAGTCGCTAGCGACTTAGGTATTGAGCCTTGATCACAGAGGCAGTTCGGCGTTTAAAAGATGGCGAATTGGTTGCCTTTCCAACCGAGACTGTTTACGGTTTGGGGGCGGATGCTAAAAATAGTCTGGCGATTGAAAAGATCTATGCAACAAAAGGGCGCCCCAGTACTCATCCCTTAATCGTGCATATTGCTGCGCCAAGTGCTGTAACAACCAATCAACAATTGAGCCCAGAAACATGTGCTAACGAATGGTTACAAGTATTAACACCTTGGGTGCGTGATTTACCACCAGCTGCACTTCAATTAATTTGTGCGTTTTGGCCAGGACCCCTAACTTTAGTATTTAAAAAAGATAAGCATGTTTTAGATGCCATCACAGGAGGTCAGTCAACAGTTGCTATTCGTTCCCCCAATCATTTAGTGGCACAAACTTTGCTTCAACAATTTGGAGGTGCATTGGTTGCTCCTTCCGCCAATCGATTTGGAAAGGTCTCGCCAACTAGGGCAGCCGATGTTTGTGCCGAGTTTGGTGATCAAGCAGAAATAATGGTTTTAGATGGCGGTGATTGTGAGTTAGGTATTGAATCTACGATTGTTGATTTAAGTAGCAGTGATGGCCTGCGTTTATTGCGACCTGGCTCGATTACACCTGCAGCAATCTACGCCAAAACGGGTTTACGGGTTGATTCAATAAATACTGCCTCAGAGCTTTCCCTAAGCCCACGAGTTTCGGGAAGCTTTAAAGCCCACTATGCACCCAATACGCCCTTATATCTTTACCAAGCCGACCATTTGATGGTTAGTTTAGAAAAGTTAGCGACCCAGTTGCTGGAAAAAAATCATCCGGGTAAATTACGCGTGGCTATCGGTATTTGGCAGGGCGCCAAAAGTGTATCAACCCTAGCAGCCGACGCAGCTTTAAGTAGCATTCAACTTGAATTTTTTACCCTACCAAATGAGCATACAAGTTTTGCCAATGGGCTATATCGCAGCTTACGAGATTTAGATCAGCAGCAAAATGATGCTATTTTTTTACCTGAGCCGCCTTACGGTGAAATTTGGGATGGCGTGCGCGATCGGCTTCAGCGCGCTGCTTTTGGCTCTGGGCCATCCTCTGCTAACCAAGTTAATAGTTGATCATGAACTTCCTGCCCACGATAAGCATTAGGATGATTAATAAAGGAAGTAAGGGCATACAGCTTGCCCGACTTACTGCGTACATAACCGGCAATGGACTTAACCTCGGCTAAGCTACCAGTTTTAATTCTAATCTCTGGGGGTAATTTTAAATGCAACCAGCTGCGCATTTTATTTAAGAGGCGATTTCTCATCGTGCCATCATTACCTGCAATGGGTAAGCTATTAAAAAATAAATTGCCATTAGGCAAGGAGCGGGCGATTATTAATAAGTCATTCATATGCTGGGCTGAAATCATTTCTTTACGCGATAAGCCAGAACCATTTTCTAATACCAGTTCAGAAAATTGCATACCATATCGATTAAGCCATTCTTGAATTACTTTTTCACTATTCGCTACCGTCGCTGGTTTGCCAAATTGCTCTAAAGCTAGTGTTAAAAAAAGTTGTCGAGACATCACGTTATTTGAATATTTATTAATATCTACCAGCGCATCTGCAAGGCTGGTACCGTCAAATTGTAGTAATGGGTTTAAGGTACTTGGCACTAGGCCACTTTTACCTTGGGGAGGCTTAAGCCACTCACCATCAGCTAATTGCCAGGCAGCTGTAAAGCCAAGCGAAAGAAAGGTATTCGGATCAAAAGCCACAAGGTTATATAGCACTTTTTGGCAGCCACTAGGGAGGGCGCCAGTGAAAGTTACCTGCCATTCGGTAATTGCAGTTACCCCCTTTTGCAAAGGAGCATTCGTACTAATGTCTAAGTGAATCTCTTTTCGCCAATCCTCACAAGACCCCAACTGGAGGTTTAGAAGATTAATAATTTTGAAGCGCGCTAATTCTGGCGAGTAGTTTATCTCAATTAATGAGTCGGCTTTATTGGCACTTAGCTGAAACGATAGGGTACGAAAAGCGTAGAGCAGGGGGTCGGGTTGTACGTTATACGAGCGTAGTGCCTCACCATCAATTAAATTACTATCTAACAAATCTTGTGCATAGGCACTGCGGTCGAAAATTAAATTCCCATCAATTTTTTTAATTCCCAAAGCACGTAAATTAGCGATTAACTTGGCTAATAATTCGGGACTTAATTTGGGGTCACCGGTGCCTTGCAGATATACATTGCCCTTAAGAATGCCATTGCGAATCACTCCATCGGTATAAATCAGCGTACGCCAGCGGTACTTTGGCCCAAGCACATCAAGGGCAGCTAGAGTGGTAAGAATTTTCATGGTTGATGCAGGATTCATGCCGACATCACCACGCCAATTAATTAATTCTTGGGGTGCTAGTAAAGATTTATTAGATGGCTTAGCACTTAGTGGTATTTCTGTAATAACTACACTAATGGCATTAGCAGGTAATTGATTTTTATCTAAAGCAGTTAAGACAACTTTAGGCAGTATTTGGGTCGCGCTATTACTGGAACTTAGAACTTCGGCAGCCGCTAAATTGTTGCAAAGCAAAATAATTATAGTAAGTATAAACACCAATAAAAAACGTAATAAATAACCCCAGCGGTTTAGGCGGGGATATAAGGGGGGTATGAATGCGTGGTTTATTGGCACAAGCAGAGGTTAAATAAAAAAATTGAGCAAATTTGCCGTATTCAGTTAAATTATTTGATAGCATAAACCTCAGTGGCACCGATCTAGAGCATTCTAGGCAAAAGTTCAGGCTTGCAAGCCTGCAAAAAGTGAATTGGCGGTATTCATTGAGGAGATAGTATGACTAAATCAGATTTAATTGATGCAATCGCAGCGGGCGCTGATCTTAGTAAAGCGAAAGCAGATGAGGCGCTAAATATTGCTTTGGAGACCATAAAAACGGCCATTACTAAAGGTGATGCTGTGCAATTGGTAGGCTTTGGTGGGTTTTCAGCTGGCTCACGTGCGGCCCGCATGGGACGTAATCCCAAAACGGGCGAAGCAATTAAGATTGCAGCCTCAAAAACAGTGAAATTTGCAGCTGGTAAAGCCTTTAAAGATGCAGTAAATAAAAGGTAATTGCAGTAAAAGCGGCCATGTTTTTCGGCCGCTTTTTATTTAATTGCTTTGCACATGTGTGCCGCTAATAGCTTCAATCAAGTTATTTTCCCGCTGTAGTAAGAGCTGCAATTGATGACTAACATCGGGTACGCCCAATTGCAGTTCATGCTCTAGTTGAATGCAAGACGCAGTAAATTCGGCATCATTAATTAGTAACGCCCCACCTTTAATTTTGTGTAAAAAATGCGCAAGCTCTTTTGGATCTAGCGATTTTTTCTCTAGAAACAGTAGGCACTCTTGATGAACCTTAAGCACCTCAGCCAAAATTAATAATTCGGTTGGGGAGTGATAGCCGGACTTAAGCCCCAGCGGAAAAAAGGATTTAATAGGTTTTAATTTTTGTATATTTGGACTACTACCTACCTGAAAATAATGAGCTAATTGATTTTCTAGCGTCATAATACTTATAGGTTTAATTAGAACAGCATTCATGCCTGCCGATAAAAAGCGCTGGCGTGCTTCTAGGGCATAAATATCTGCTGTCACACCAATAATGATTAAGTCTTGATAGCCTTGTTGGCGCAATAAATTAGCGAGTTCTTCACCCTTCATGCCTGGCATCGATTGGTCGGTAAGCATTAAATCAAAGCGTTTATTCTGAAAATATGCCAGGGCATTTTTACCATTAGCACAAACGGTGACATCAATACCGAGCGCTTGCAATTGTAGGGAAAGGATTTCACGACTAGCAGGGTGATCTTCAACTAACAAAGCCCGAATAGTTTGGCCCATTGAATTAGTAAAGTGTCGCGAATGGGGCGTATCGATAGCTTGATAATGATAATCATATGCGTTTTGAGTGGTACGTGGAAAAACACATGAAAAATAAATAGCACTTCCTTTTTTAGGAGCACTATCGAAATGTAAGTGTCCGCCCATAGAAGCAATTAATTGATTGGAAATAGCTAGGCCTAGTCCACTGCCATATTCAGTGCTACTATTCGCGACTTTAGTAGTTTGCAAAACTTGCTCAAATGGTTGTAGCGCATGGCTAATTTCAGCTTCAGTCATGCCAATACCTGTATCGATAACCCTAAATTCAATTAATTGGCCAGCATGATCGTCGGCTAAAACACTAATTGAAAAATAAATACTTCCTACCTCAGTAAATTTAATTGCATTGCTTAATAAATTATGTAAAACCTGTCGTAGTCGCATGGCATCTACTAATAAAACCCCAGCAATGCTTGGATCTAGACTGCTGATTAAATGTAAGCCTCGTTTACTTGCCAGCGTCGAAAAAGTTGCATCAATTTCTGTAATTACATTTTTTAAACAATGCGGTATAGGGTGTAAGGTGAGTTTTCCGGCCTCAATTTTTGATAAATCAAGTACTTGATTTAGCATACCAAGCAAGCCCTCGGCCGAGCGGTGGGCATTTTTTAATAGGGATTTTTCGCTTGCAGGAAAACGGGCGCTTTTTAAGAGCAGTTCTTGTACGCCCATGATGGCATTCATGGGCGTTCGTATTTCATGGCTTAGGGTTGCAAGAAAAGCCGATTTAGCTGCATTGGCATGTTCGGCAATTTTTTTTTGCTCAACTAAATTTTGCACAATGTTAGCTTGCCCTCGA
Organism: uncultured beta proteobacterium; assembly: GCA_903944725.1. GTDB lineage: Bacteria > Pseudomonadota > Gammaproteobacteria > Burkholderiales > Burkholderiaceae > Polynucleobacter > Polynucleobacter hahnii. The sequence goes on along the minus strand of CAJASX010000058.1, from coordinate 15,485 downwards.
TGGAGTTGCTTCAGGCTCCAAATCCAGTAGGCAAGCGCAAGACTAATCAAAGTTAGCGCAATACTAGTGATAAAAACAAGTTTATGGTCGGCTAAATTAGTAGGCGGTTGTTGAGGTGAAGTGCCTAGGATGGTCTTGACTAAAATACTATCTAAAGGACTAGCAGAGTGATGAACCAACCAAGCATATGGCGGGTCAATAATAAAATCAACCTTGCCTTGGGATAAATCACTTAAGCCATCGTCTGCGCCTTTGCGCCAAAGAGCTTGATACTGTTGCTGGGTATGTTCGCGCAATTGCTTAAGAAGTTGATGGAAAGACCCCGCAGATTCTTTACTATCACCTGGGTGCAACTGTAGGGCATTTTTTTCATGAATACTAAAGCGCACAATTGGCTTAGATTTAATCCACTGGGTCTCATCAGCATTAAAGGGATCGTGAGCTAGCGCACTAGTAAGGCCACTTAGTAAGAAAATGACTGCAAAAACTAACTGGAATAAGCTAGCATACAAGGAGCTGCACCATTGGCGCTCGTTCAACGACCTAACTTTCATCAACCTTCAATAATGTTGTTGTTTCGACAAAACAAAATAAGATCGGCAATATTATTAATACCGAGTTTGTCATAGATGCGGGCCTTATATGTAGCGACTGTTTTGCTACTGATATGCAACATATCTGCAATTTGTTGATTACTATTACCACGACCCAAATACTTCATAATTTGTAGTTCGCGATCAGAGATAAGTTTCAACTTTTCTTCATCGGTTAATGCACCGGTACCATTTTTGCCGTGGGAAAAAAATGTATAGTTTTGTGATACAGCAATACAGGCAGAAATAATAATATCGGCATTAGCCGTTTTATTTACAAAGCCATGCGCCCCTAGTGAGCGCACCCGACCGCCATAAACCCCTTCATCGAGGCTAGATAAAACTAGAATACGAATTTCGGGATACATTAAGCCGATTCGCCGAATAACATCAAAGCCATCAGTCTTTGGCATATCTAAATCAAGAATAATAATATTTGGATTGGTCTGTTTAATCATTTGCATACACTCTTCGCCGTTTTGGGCTTGAGCAGCAACTTCAAATAAAAGTTTTTCATGCACAATACTTTTTAATGCCATCAACATTGCAGGATGGTCATCGACCAACATAACACTTTTTCTCATAGCTTGTCTCCGTTGTGGGTTTTATTGGGGCTTTACTGAAAAGATGGCTTTTGCCAGGCGACTATCGTTGATTTGTAATAATTGATGACGGCTTACTGGCGGCATCATTAAGCCGCCATAACAGTAGCGAGCTGCGTATGTTTGCGCAGCTGTAAGATCGCTAATAAGGGAAATTCCGCTGATATAGATAGCGCCATAATTTTTTTGGCAGATGGCGCTAAGAGCAGAAATTGATTGCTGCAAGCTTGCTTGTTGTTCTAATTGATCGGCGCGCAATTGTTGAGCGCTAAGATGGACCCCGTCAAAGCGCATTTCTTCGAGATGTTGCAGCTCTTGTTGTGAGCCTGAAAAATGCAGTAAATGCAACATTAACCCAATTCTGCGTAAACGCGCTAAACCAATTTGATAGTCAGGCCAAAACTGGGCTGATGGAAGATTAATAATTCCTAGGGCAACGAGACCTACCGGTAAGCGCGAATTTAAAATTAAATCGCTAATAGCATCGACTTGATTTGGTTGACATAGTGTTTTAGCGGCAATAGGCAGAATAGTAGGAATGGGCTTGCTCAAACTTTGCCAATATTGAATGGCATCTAGGCCATCCATAAAGAGACGCAAAACTTGGGGATCAGCCGCTTGTAATAAGGGCCGAAACAGCACCCCACACAACTTGCTACCAGATTGGTTAAAGATAGGTTCATAACTAATTGATTGTCTTTTTGACCAGAGGGCTTCGGCCTCAAGGCGAACTGGGTCGCTGAGCCCAGGCCCTAAGGATGTGGAACCAGCATCATGCACCGCTTGGAAGGGCTTATTCTTCCAGCTTTTTACTAGCGTATACAGCCGGGACTTTGGGATCATCAACGTTCTCCAATCGGTAACTGTCCAGTCTATTTTGGTCAGTCAGGGGTTATAAGCGGGCAAGACTGATTTTTATGTAGGAAATGACCTACATTCAGTCTTTTTAGGCGTCTCCCCCTTGAAAAAAACAGAAAGGGAGTTATATAATCAGCACTCTCTACAAATGAGTGCTAAAGCAGCAATTTCATCAATAATTTGTTGGAATTAAGGATTCTCTGCTTTCATCTAGTTGTAGAGCAATTATAACTCCATGATGTATATAGGGTTTTTATTTAGTTAACACTTACTAACTTAGGAGAAGGAATGAATCTGCGTCCTTTACATGATCGAGTGATCATCAAGCGTTTAGATCAAGAAACCAAAACTGCTTCAGGAATTGTGATTCCCGATGCAGCCGCTGAAAAACCAGACCAAGGAGAAATTTTGGCTGTTGGAGCCGGTAAGCGCGACGATAGCGGCAAATTAAACCCACCCGATGTCAAAGTTGGTGACCGAGTTCTATTCGGTAAATATGCTGGTCAAACCGTCAAAGTTGATGGCGATGAGCTTCTCGTGATGCGCGAAGAAGACATCATGGCAGTTGTCCAAAAGTAATCGAGCTTTTACGAAAGGAATTTAATCATGGCAGCAAAAGACGTAGTTTTTGGCGATAGCGCGCGGACTAAAATGGTCGAAGGCGTGAATATTCTCGCAAATGCAGTGAAGGTGACCCTAGGCCCTAAAGGCCGTAATGTCGTTATTGAACGTTCATTTGGTGGCCCAACCATTACTAAAGACGGTGTAACGGTAGCGAAAGAAGTGGAATTAAAAGACCGACTGCAAAATATGGGCGCACAAATGGTCAAAGAAGTTGCTTCCAAAACCGCGGATATCGCTGGTGATGGTACAACGACAGCAACTGTTTTGGCTCAATCGATTGTGCGTGAAGGCATGAAATATGTTGTTTCTGGCCATAACCCAATGGATCTGAAACGCGGCATTGATAAGGCTGTAAGCGCCGCTTTAATCGAATTGAAAAAAATCAGCAAACCTTGCACCACCACTAAAGAAATTGCTCAAGTAGGCTCAATTTCAGCAAATAGCGACCATAGTATTGGTCAGCGAATTGCCGAAGCAATGGAAAAAGTGGGTAAAGAAGGTGTTATTACGGTTGAAGACGGCAAATCACTCGAAGACGAATTAGAAGTCGTTGAGGGCATGCAGTTTGATCGCGGTTACCTCTCGCCTTACTTCATTAATCAACCAGAAAAGCAAGTGGCAATTTTAGAAACCCCTTACATTCTGTTGTTTGATAAAAAAATTAGTAACATTCGTGATTTACTCCCAGTACTCGAGCAAGTAGCTAAGTCGGGTCGCCCACTGATGATTATTGCAGAAGATGTTGAAGGTGAAGCCTTAGCAACCTTAGTAGTCAATAATATTCGTGGCATTTTGAAGACTTGCGCTGTAAAGGCGCCAGGCTTTGGTGATCGTCGTAAAGCAATGCTCGAAGACATCGCAATTTTGACCGGTGGGCAAGTGATTGCTGAAGAAGTTGGTTTAACTTTAGAGAAAACCACACTTGAGCATTTAGGTCAGGCCAAACGAGTTGAAATTGGCAAAGAAAATACCATCATTATTGATGGTGCAGGTGACTCGAAAGCCATTGAAGCACGCGTTAAAAATATTCGCGTGCAAATCGACGAAGCTACTAGCGATTACGATCGTGAAAAATTGCAAGAGCGTGTAGCTAAATTAGCTGGCGGTGTTGCAGTCATTCGCGTTGGAGCCGCTACTGAAGTCGAAATGAAGGAGAAAAAAGCCCGCGTCGACGACGCTTTGCATGCTACTCGTGCAGCCGTTGAAGAAGGTATTGTGCCTGGCGGAGGCGTTGCTTTGATTCGTGCGATGCAAGGCATTAAAGGCCTCAAAGGCGACAACGCTGACCAAGATGCAGGTATTAGCATTGTGTTGCGTGCGATGCAAGAACCATTACGTATCATTGTTTCCAATGCCGGCGACGAAGCCAGTGTAGTAGTGAATGCAGTCGAGGCTAGTAAGGGCAATAATGGCTATAACGCTGCTACTGGTGAATATGGCGATTTAGTTGCACAAGGTGTGATTGATCCAACTAAGGTAACGAAGACTGCATTAGTTAATGCTGCTTCTGTGGCTGCACTCTTGTTAACCACTGATTGCGCGATCTGCGATTCACCTAAAGATGAGTCTGGCGGCGGTATGCCTGGCGGCGGTATGGGTGATATGGGCGGTATGGGTGGCATGGGCGGCATGATGTAATTGTTGTCACTTTGCGCGGTACATGAGTAATATAAAACGCCTGATTCACAAGATCAGGCGTTTTTCATTTCGAACCCTGTCGCTCTGGCGGTTTAATTGTAGTATTGAGTGATATTAAAAAACTTTAAATAATCAAATCATGAAGCCAAAAATAAAAATTGATGTTGTCTCCGATGTGGCTTGCCCATGGTGCGCAGTGGGCTATGGCGAGCTTAATAAAGCAATTGAGGTAATGGGCGAACAAGCTGAATTTGAAATCCATTTTCAGCCATTTGAACTCAACCCAAATATGCCGGCGGGCGGTCAAGATGCGGTTGAGCACTTAACTCAAAAATATGGCCTTTCTCCCGAGCAAGTGCAGATCAATCAAGCGCGTATCCGAGCGCGGGCTGCAGAAGTTGGCTTTACTTTTCATCCCGCTGGTAGAAAAAGAATTTACAACACCTTTAATGCTCACCGCCTTTTATATTGGGCTGCTAAAGAGTGTGGTTTACCAGCCCAAGCAGCCCTCAAAAAAGAATTACTTAATACCTATTTTTGTTTAGCAGTCAGTATGGATGACTTAGATAATGTCCTAGCGGCCGTTAGCCGGGCAGGTTTAGATCGAGCTCGTGCGAAAGTGGTACTAGAGAGTAACGAATTTGCAGAAGAGGTTCGTATGCAAAAACAAACTTTTCTTAATTTAGGAATTCAGGGGGTGCCGGCATTTATCTTAAATGATCAGCACCTGATTGAAGGTGCGCAATCATCAGCAGTGTTGGTGAAGAGCTTTAAGCAGCTACTTGAAGCGTAAAAAAATTATTAGTTAAGTGCTGCGCTTGAATTAAACCTAGCGTTTGTATTAAGGCAAAATTGCGCGGCTTTTACAATGCTTGCAGCATTGACTTGGAAATAATCTCGTAGAGCTGCCCGAGTGTCGCTGCGTCCAAAACCGTCGGTGCCCAGTGTCAGGTAAGTGCGTTGGTTGGGAGTAAAGGCACGAATACTTTCTGGTACTGCCCGTACATAGTCGGTCGCAGCAATAATTGGCCCTGTTGAATTCATTAGCAAAGCAGTAATAAAAGCCGTTTGATCATCAGCATTGCCATCGCCTGCTAAAGCTGCCTGAATTTTTTGCTGGCCATTTCGTGCTAACTCACTCCAGCTAGTAATGCTAAAAATATCGCAGCCAATACCCATTTCATTTAATATTTCGGCAGCCTTAATGACTTCTAGTAAGATTGCACCAGAGCCCAGCAGGGTAACTTTTTGTTTGGCATTGGGGCTTAGTTTTTGATAGTGATACGCGCCCGCCAAGATGTCTTTTTCTTTGCCGACTAATAAATTAGTTTGTGCATAGTTTTCATTCATGAGGGTCACGTAATAAAATACATCAAGCTGGTCAGTTAGCATTTCACGCATTCCCGCATCAATAATGACCGCTAATTCTCCAGCAAAAGCAGGATCATAGGCTTTGCAATTGGGAATGGTGGCAGCAACTAAGTGACTACTGCCATCTTGATGTTGCAAACCTTCTCCCCCTAAGGTTGTCCGGCCTGAGGTGGCGCCCAATAAGAATCCGCGTGCACGTTGATCGGCTGCTGCCCAAATGGCATCGCCGACACGCTGAAAGCCAAATATAGAGTAATAAATATAAAAAGGTAGCATGGCAAAGCCATGGTTGGCATAGCTAGTTGCTGCTGCTGTCCAGCTAGCAATAGCACCTGCCTCACTAATACCTTCTTCTAAAATTTGGCCATTTAAGGCTTCACGATAGCTCAATACGGAACCAATATCCTCTGGCTCATAGCATTGCCCAACACTAGAATAGATACCCACCTGTTTAAAGAGATTGGCCATACCAAATGTACGTGCTTCATCAGCCACAATGGGCACAATCCGCGCGCCGAGCTCTGGGGTCTTAAGTAAATTACCCAAGAGTCGCACAAAGGCCATGGTAGTTGACATTGATTTATCGTCAGGAGCGATGGCAAAGCCAGCATAAGATTCAAGCGGTGGAATCGATAGGCGCTCGCAGTCGATAAGCCGTTTAGGTAAATAGCCGCCTAACTCAGCACGGCGTTGCTGCAGATACTGCATTTCTTTACTATCTGCACTGGGCCGATAAAAATCTAAATTTATTGCTTGGATATCACTAAGTGGTAAGTTAAAGCGATTACGAAATTCAATTAACGCTTCTTCGTCAAATTTTTTCTGACTATGCGTTGTCATTTTTCCTTGACCAGCATGGCCCATCCCATAGCCTTTTTTGGTGTGCGCCAAAATGACTGTGGGTTGACCTGTATGTTTTACGGCAGCTTCATAGGCGGCATAGATTTTGACAATATCATGACCACCACGTTTTAATTGATCAATTTGTTCATCTGTCATACCTTGCGCTAATTCAGCAAGTTCGGGGCTCTGGCCGAAAAAATTTTCCCGATTAAAGCGCCCATCCTTAGCTGCAAAAGTTTGCATTTGACCATCAACCGTATTAGAGAGGGCACGTACTAATGCGCCGGTATGGTCACGCGCAAATAAGCCATCCCAATCACTGCCCCACACTAATTTAATGACATGCCAACCGGCACCGCGAAATAATTTTTCCAATTCGTCAATAATTCGGCCGTTACTTCTTACAGGGCCATCTAAGCGTTGTAGATTGCAGTTCACTACCCACGTTAAATTATCTAATTTTTCACGCGAGGCCAAGGTAAGGGCACTCATACTCTCAGGCTCATCCATTTCGCCATCACCAAAAACACCCCATACTCTGCGCTTCGAGCAGTCAAGTAAATTGCGATGGCTTAAGTAGCGCATAAAACGGGCTTGATAAATTGAGCTTATGGGGCCAATGCCCATTGAGCCAGTAGGAAACTGCCAAAAATTGGGCATGAGCCATGGGTGTGGATAACTCGATAGCCCTTGTACACCAATTTCTGCAGCCGTAATTTCTTGGCGGTAATGTGCTAGATCTTGTTCGTTTAAACGGCCCTCAAGATAGGCGCGAGCATAGACACCAGGCGCACTATGGGGTTGAAAAAATATTAAATCGCCATTGTGTGCGGATGTGCGACCATGATAAAAATGATTAAAGCCGACTTCAAATAAATCAGCAGCACTAGCGTAGCTAGCTATATGACCGCCTAGTTCGCCATAAGCACTATTGGCCTTAGCAACCATTGCCAAAGCATTCCAGCGCATCAGTGAAGCAATTTTTTCTTCGATTGCCAGATCACCGGGAAACACACCTTGCTTAGCCACCGTAATCGTATTCACTAGGGGTGTAACTAATTCAGGAGACCAACCAATTTGCTGTTGGTGGGCGGTGCGGATTAGCATATCAAGCAAATGCTTGCCCCGCTCCTCGCCATTTGCCGCAATGGAATTAATAAACGCTTCGGCCCACTCGGCAGTTTCGCTTGGATCAATATCGTGAGGGTTTTGCATAGCTACTAATATACAAATAGCGCCCTAAAATAGGATTGCAAATTATGGTCAAATACCGTTAAATTAAGCATAAAATGCTAAATAAACTAATTTTATAGAACTTTATGCAACTAGATGCGATTGATTTAAGAATTCTGCAAGAATTACAAAATGATAGTTCGCTCACCAATGTGGAGTTGGCTAAGCGCGTACATTTATCGCCCTCACCTTGTTTATTGCGAGTGCGCGCGCTAGAGTCAAATCAAGTAATTCAACGCTATGTAGCCTTGGCTAACCCGAAGGCCTTGGGGCTTGATTTAAATGTATTTATTTCGATTAGCTTAAAAGAGCAGTCAAAAACTGCCCTCGCTGAATTTGAACAGCGCATTGCCGAGCAACATGCGGTAATGGAATGCTACCTAATGACTGGCGATTGCGATTATTTAATTCGAGTTGCTGTATCTAATATTGGCGATTTAGAGAAATTTATTCTTGAACAATTAACACCCATTGCGGGAATAGAAAAAATTCGTTCTAGTTTTGCATTAAAGCAAGTCTCTTACAAAACCGCTTTGCCTTTACCATAATAAAAAAAATTTGGTTATCGAGTTATTTTTTAAAGATCGATTCCATCTCGCGTCGTACTCTAATTGCTTCATTGCTGACATCAAAATTGACATCGTTCCAGCAAACGGGTTTACCTGCTGCAACAGCATTCTTAAGTGGTAGGCGGTGTGCCAATCCAATGGGCAAACCACCCATTGCTAAAGAATCAGGGGCAGGCATTAATTTACCGTAGACGGTAAAACCACCTTCGCCATCGAGCATTTCTCCAGCCTTTAAATCACGCTTGGCCGTAGCCACGACATCTCCGTTAAAGGCGGTAGTTGCACCGGTGGCTTCTTTACGCAAAGCCACGCTTGCAACGGAGATGCCGAGTTCTAGGCCAATTAAGTGATAAGGTTTATACATCGCCGCATACCAGCCACTAGCATCAGTTTTAAGACCATATTGTAAGAAGCAATTACGGACATATTCGTTCGGCGCTTCAAAGACAATATAAACGCCCCAACGTAAATCTCGAAAGACAGGGCGACCATCACGCTCAACAGAAGAGACTACTTCAACTGTGCCCTTAAATGGCAAGATACCGCCATCAGCTTCTGGCCTTAAGATAGTGGGTAGATCATCAACACCACATGGGGGAAATAACAAGCCATTTTTTGGGGGTTGCAAACCACAGGCATTCGACACTGCAGCCATTTCAAGTGCAGACTTGGTGCCGTCTAAAAAAGAATTAAACATTTGTGCATTAAAGTCACCGCTACCAACTTGCTCGGGGGTAAAACCATAGTGCCCCCAGACTGTGTCTGGAGTGGCTTGGTGATAGATCGGCAAATATTTTGTGCCTTTGCCTGCGCACACTACATCCATACCAATAGTTTCTGCCCAATCAACTAATTCAGCAATTAGTGAGGGTTGATCGCCTGAAGCCATTGAATAGATAATGCCAGCTTCAGCAGCTTTTTTAGCTAGATAGGGGCCCGCCAGTACATCGGCTTCTACATTCACCATAATAATGTGTTTACCATGCTCACAGCATTTCAGAGCATGGTGAATGCCAGCCGCTGGACTGCCAGTAGCATCAATAATGACTTCAATCTGTTGATTGGCAATCATGCCATCGGCATCATCAGTAATGAATGTTTTACCGGTTTGGTAAGCATTTTCAAACGAAGATGCGTTATATTGCTCGGCTGGCCAACCCACACGGGCTAAAGAATCGCGCGCCCGTTGAGGTGCTAAGTCGGCAATGCCTAATAAATGTATGCCGGGGGTCCTTGGTACCTGGGCTAAATACATCGAGCCAAATTTGCCCGCACCAATAATGCCAACTCGCACCAGCTTACCTTTCGCCGCGCGTTGTTTAAGTTGTTGAATTAGAGACATAGCAAACCTTTCAATAAGAGTGCTGCTATTTTCACATTTTTTAGTTAGGGTAGTCCCATCAATTACAGTCTTAGTTTAGTAGGGCGTCTGGTGAGCCTAGGGCTTTCCCTGATGGCGATTGATTACAGGCCGGACTTTTAACCCTCTAACTGATTAATTGATTACACTTTCACTTATTGTTAAAAAGAATTGACGAGGTCAAAATGCGTTTATCTCCAGAACAACTAACCCAGTTTGATAAAGAAGGGTATTTATTCTTTCCCAGCTTATTTAGTCCCAGTGAGGTAAAAACCCTGACCGATGCCGTCCCTGAACTTTATAGCCGAAAAGAAGCCTATAACGTCCGTGAAAAAGGCAGCGAATCAGTGCGGACCAATTTTGCTGCTCATTTAATTAGCAGGCCATTTGCTAAATTGGGTAAGCACCCCAGAATGATTCAACCGATTGAAGATTTATTGGGCGAGCAACTATATATGCATCAATTTAAGATTAATGGCAAGATGGCTTTCGATGGTGATGTTTGGCAGTGGCATCAAGATTATGGCACTTGGTTAAACGACGATATGATGCCAACCGCGCGGGCGATGAATGTGGCAATTTTTTTAGATGATGTCAATGCCTTTAATGGCCCCCTGATGTTTATTCCGGAAAGTCATAAGCGCGGTGTGATTGCTGCCAAACATGATTTAACCACGACCAGCTATCCATTGTGGACGGTAGACAATGATTTAATTTCGCAATTAGTGGCTCGTGCGGGCGGCAAAAATGGTGGCATTATTAGCCCCACTGGGCCAGCCGGATCAATGATTTTATTCCATAGTTGTTTAGTTCATGCATCTACAAGTAATTTGTCGCCGTGGAATCGGGTCAGCGTGTATTTAAGTTTGTGTGCCGTGTCAAATCACATTCGTCGGCATAAACGTCCTGAATATATTGCCCATCGTAATTTTGAGCCCATCGTCTGTTTGCCAGATGATTGTTTATTAATAGATTATCCGGTTGATGTGCCATGGGAGAATGGTGTACCAGAAAGCGCTCTAGTGACTTCACTAGAAGCCATTGCTTAGAGGAAGCTATTGTTGAGTAAACTAGAAAAACCATCGCAAGACTATCGCTTGCGACTCGAAAAAACAGCTAAGCCCTTATTAATTGTAGATTACAGTTTTGCGAGCGATACAGCGTTAGAGCCCATGAAGGCTGCATCTTTACCGAGCTTAATTCAGAATCCCAAGATTAAGACCGAGTTTGATTTGGCACAAGCTTGGAGTAGTTTTGCTAGGAATTCTTTAGGCCAGCGTAAATTAGCTGAGTCTGAAATTGAGTGTTGGAGTGGTCACTACGACCAATTGGGTCGAGTGATGCTGGAATTAATGCGCATGAGCAGAGATAAGCCAGAAATGCTTAGCAAGGAAGAGGTTTATGAAATGATTCCCGATTTAGAGGAAATCACTTTTATTAGTAAGCCTGGGCGTATTGAAGACAAAATTTTTTGTCGTATTTGGTTTTCATTAATTCGACATCCGGCATTTCTTGAGCTTGAAATTCATGAAAAAGAAGTCGTTGCATTTCAATATTGGCAAAACTTATTTACTTTAGCGTTGGGTAAAACGAATAGCGAACTACTGAAGCAAGATATTTAGTTTGTTAAAGATGGGTTATACCCAATTGTGGTGTCGGCGCAGCAATAAAAAAGCGCCTTTTTTAGGCGCTTTTTTATTTATCAAAAAAGTATTTTTAATCGAGCTTTCTAGCCCCCATAAAGAAACTTCGGTAACCACAGCGTCATGCCAGGCCAAATATACATAAAGAACATACACGCAATCACGATAAACATATAAGGCATCATGCCTGCAAAAATCTGATTGAGCGTCACACCTGGCGGTGATACCCCTTTGAGATAGAAGGCCGACATCGCAACCGGTGGTGATAAGAAAGCAGCTTGTAAATTCACAAATACCAAGGTACCCCATAACAAAGGATCGATTTGGAAGTGTGCCAACAATGGCAGGAAGATCGGTACGAAAATCACAATGATCTCAGTCCACTCTAAGGGCCAGCCAAGGAAGAAAATAATTGCTTGCGAAAGCAACATGAATTGAATTGGCGTCAGGTCTAACATGAGCACCCATTTTTCAATGATCGATTGACCACCCAAAATCGTGAAGACAGCTGAGAATAAAGCCGACCCAACGAACAGCCAACACACCATTGAGGTAGTTTTAGCCGTAAGAAAAACTGCTTGCTTGGTGCGATCAAAGTTTAGGGTACCTGCTTGAAAGGCGAGGATAAAAGCGCCAAATGCTCCTACCGCAGCAGATTCAGTTGCGGTAGTAATGCCTAGCAAGATCACTGCCAATACTAGAACGGTAAGAAGGCCTAGAGGCAAGACTGACTCTATTAACAGTTTTAGAATTTCAAACTGCTCTTCATCTAGCTTAATGTAGTAGTAGACGAGCAGCAAGAGCAAGAGAATTGAACTTAAGCCAAAATACAGTTCAAAGTTTTCAGGAGGGCCAGCAGCGGCTTCAGGCTCTGTACCACCAGCAGTTGGCGCATCACCAGCAGCGGCATCTAGGGCAACTAAGGGGGCATCAGCCTCCTCAACCTCTTTGGCTTTAACGTTGTTGGAAGTTGCATCGAGCGAAACCAAACCTTCTTCTGCAGGCGCAGCTTTATCAGCAGAGGTGACTTTAGCAACTTGCGTAGCAACGGGAACATTTTGCGCATCGCGTTCAGCTTGCTGATGGATGATGACATACCACCAAACACCCCATAAAGTTACAGCAGCAAGAATAAATGGGGTTAAGACTGCTAGTACATTTTGGCAAATTTTGCCAAATGAGAGGCGTGCATCCGCAGGCGCGTTGATAAGCTTCGCAGGGGAAAATAGGGCCTTAAAGGTGGCTATAAACATATTGTGCGAATATTGCTCACGTAAAAAACGCAAAGGCGCAGGAACAAGCACTTGCTGTTTTTCGGGCGGTAGTTTAGGCGCTACTTTAGGATTTATTAAAGCCCAGCCAATGATGTAAACCAAATATAAAAATGCGAGAAAGAAACCTGGCACCATCGCAGCAGCATACAGTTTTACCACCGACTGTCCAGCGACCGCCGCATACACAATAATCATTACTGAAGGTGGAATTAAAATACCCAAGGTGCCACCAGCAGTAATAACACCCGCTGCTAAGCGGGTATCGTAACCGGCATTCAACATGGGTTTCATGGCAATCACGCCCATTAGCACTACAACTGCACCAACTAGCCCGCTAGCAATACCCCAAAATGTACAAACAATTAAGGTTGCAACCGCAAGCGATGCAGGTACGCGACGAAAGGCAAGCTGAATGCTATAGAACATTTTGTCAACCAATGCCCCTCGCTCCATTACATAGCCCATTAAAACAAATAAGGGAATAGACAACAGGACATCGTTGGTCATACCGCCAAACGTTCTTTGCACCATGAGAGTAAATACTTTATTTGCGGCCCAGCTTTGGGAAGGGTCGTAAAAGGCGGCAAAACCAAACATCATGCCTAAGCCCATTAAGGTAAATGCAGTTGGGAATCCCAACATAATCACCACGATAATCAGGCCCAACATACTTAGGCCAAGCAATGGATCACTCATGGTTTATCTCCTTGGTTTGGCCAATACGGTGGTGCGCGGCTTCATCAATCGCTTTAGCATTTTTCATACCCATTTGACGAGCCTCTTCATCAACGTGGGTTGAGGCTGCTAGTTGTTGTTCAATGACATCAATTTCTGCAGCGTCTTTTAAGCGTGGTGGCCATTCACCAGTTTGTAAGCAAACAATACAGCGCAAAATTTCCACAAAGCCTTGTAGCAGCACGAAGGCGCCAGCAACCGGAATAATAGTTTTAAAGGGGTATAGTGGCGGCCCATTAGCAATTAGCGTAGTGTGCTCGCCAATGCGCCATGATTCACCTGCATAGGTATAGCCGGCATACACTAATGCTGTAATGCCAGGTAAGAAAAAAGTAATGTACAGAATTAAGTCAAGAGTAGCTTGGGTGCGCGGCTTCATTGAGCCATAGAGAAAGTCGCCTCGTACGTGACCATTTTGCGCCAGGGTATAGGCGCCGCACATCATGAAGAGCGTGCCGTAGGCCATGACAGATAATTCACCGATCCAGGCTGATGGGGCATTAAGAGCATAGCGTCTAACCACATCCGTACACACCATCAACATTAAAATAATAATGAGCCACGCAGCCGCCTTACCAACAAAGGTACTAATTTCATCGACACTGAGCATGAACTTATTCATCTATTGCACCCCTTAAAACTTGACCAAATAACATGACTATCAATCATTAAAAAAAACCGGACGGGAAGCCGTCCGGTTTTCTACTAAATAAAACTATTTTTATTGAGGACGATTAAGCTTTTGCTTGGCCATCTTTAAAGTAATGGTCATAAGCAATCTTCATGTCAACATCGGTCAAGAGCTGCCAACGTACTGCACGTTGAGCAAAGGCTTTTTGTGATTCAAGCACTTTCTTAAACATGGGGTTCTCAGCTGCCTTCTTCTCAATAATTTTGTCCCAAGCTTTCAACTGAGCGACCAAAATTGACTTTGGTGTAGCGTAAAACTTCACCTTATCTTTGGTTTGCAACTCAACAAAGTCTTTTGAGTAGCGATCAATTGCTTTCCAGGACATATCAGCTGAAGCTGCTTGGGTAGCAATTGCCAGAATTGAACGCAGATCGGGTGCTAAGGAGTCATATTTTTTCTTATTAAAGATAATTTCAAATTGCTCTGAGCTTTGGTGGAAACTTTGTAGCATATTGATCTTAGACACATCGGGGAAGCCAAGTAAGCGGTCTGAAGAAGCGTTATTAAATTCAGCAGCATCTAGAAGACCACGATCCATTGCAGGAATAATATCGCCACCAGGTAAGGCTTGAACTGACGCGCCCATATCGGTGAAGATTTCAATCGAGAGACCAACGGTACGGAACTTTAAGCCCTTCAAGTCATCGGTCTTCGCAATTGGCTTTTTAAACCAGCCGAGAGGCTGAGTTGGCATTGGGCCATATGGGAAAGAGACGACGTCTAACTTCAAGCCAGAATAGATCTCATTAATGAGTTGTTGACCACCACCATATTGGTTCCAAGACAAAACGGTATTGGCATCCATACCGAAAGCTGGGCCAGAACCCCACAGTGCTAAAGCAGCACTTTTACCGTACCAATAAGCCAACACACCGTGACCGCCATCTAATGTACCGCTTGAAACCGCGTCGAGAAGATCAAAGGCTTTAACGACTGATCCAGCTGGCAGCACTTCTATTTTGAGGCGACCACCCGACATCGCATTGACTTTTGCAGCGTAGTCATTGGCATATTCATGAAAGATATCTTTCGTAGGCCAAGTAGACTGAAAGCGCATGGTAATGGTTTGTTGCGCTTTCGAAATCATTGGGAATCCGAGAGCAGCTGCACCAACGGAGCCAGCAGCAGCCCCTTTTAAGAATTTACGACGTGGAACTTGATTTTTAATTTCAGACATTGAATTCTCCCAGATATTATTTTTTACTTCTTGATAGACAGCCCATTCCTACAAGAGGATAAGTATATGACTTCATTTAAATAAAAGCCCTCGGGAAAACCCTCAAATAAAGGATAAATACCCGTTTTATTAGCCTAATCGACCGCTTTGACCATATCCTCAACAACCTTTTTGGCATCACCGAAGACCATCATGGTTTTATCCATGTAAAAGAGTTCGTTGTCGAGGCCAGCGTAACCTGCCGCCATTGAACGTTTATTGACAATAATGGTTT
>CAJASX010000057.1 GCA_903944725.1 uncultured beta proteobacterium | reverse complement strand
TAGATGGCCCAGTAATTCATTGTTTTTGCGTACACTTGGCTTTATTTCAAAGTGGACGCGAGCGGCAATTAGTTGAAATAATTACCTATATTAAGCTACTAACCGCAGGCGGACCGACTATAGTTGCTGGCGATTTCAACGATTGGCGTAACCGACTTAGTGAACCAATGCGCGCCGCTGGCTTTAGTGAAGTATTTGAGGAATTAACTGGGTTCCCAGCAAAAACTTTTCCGAGTATGAAACCCATTTTACCGATGGATCGAATTTATGTGCGCGGGCTGAAGATTCACTCTGCAACTTTGTTGCACGATTGGGAAAAATTATCAGACCACTTAGGTATTATGACTGAATTGGAATTGACATGATTTATTTTTATCAGGCCGTACAGCATTTTTACGGCGATTATTTTCTTTTATTTTCGGTCTTGCATTTTATTGCAGTGGCCTGTATCGGACTGCATTTAATTTGGGTGCGTCGCACTGTAAGTGTAGCCTTAGCTTGGCTTGGTGTAGTCCTAATTTTCCCTTTCCTTGGTTTAATTGCCTATTTCTTGATCGGTGGTAAATCGATTGGCCGTAGTTATATGGATAAAGTTACGGGAATGAAAGAAGCAATACAGCAGCAATTACATGCAGGATTTAGTTTTTATAAGGCTGACCAAGATCAACTACCTTTTGAAGCAAAAGCCTTAAGTCACCTGGCCGCTGCAAACTGGGGTTCACCAGTAGTTGCTGGTAACGCAATTGATTTATTGACTGATTCTTTAACTATTTTGTCTCATTTTATTGCAGACATCGAGGCTGCAAAAAAATCTTTGCACTTGGAGTTTTATATCTGGGCAATTGGAGGCGATGCTGATAGAGTGGCAGAAGCCCTCATCAGGGCAGCTAAACGGGGCATTGACTGTAAGGTGCTACTGGATTCATTGGGTAGTAAAGATTGGTTGAATTCAGCTTGGCCTCAGCGTTTAAAGGAGGCAGGGGTCGAAGTGATTGCTGCTTTACCAATTCATTTTGGCAACCTACAATTTAGACGGGTTGACTTACGATTGCATCGTAAAATTTTTGTGATCGATGAAGTCGTTGTCTGGACTGGAAGTATGAATCTAGTAGATCCACGCACTTTTAAACAAGATGCGAAAGTAGGCGAATGGATTGATGCGATGTTACGCGTGCAGGGCCCAGTTGTTTCTGAATTTGAAACTACTTTTCAGTTAGACTGGAGCGTTTGCAACCCTCGGGTGACACACCTTTATCCTCGGCCATTTCAACAACAAAGTTTAGCTGGCAATATATTGGCGCAAAAGTTATCTACTGGCCCAATTGCCCGCGACGATATTTTATATCAATGCATACTTTCAGCCTTAATTGATGCGCGCGAAAGTTTAATTATTTCCACGCCTTATTTTGGCGCTGATGATGGTTTAATGCAGGCATTAATGGCTTCAGCGCATCGCGGTGTTGATGTCACTTTAATCGTACCAAGAAAAAATGACTCTAAATTAGTAGCCTTAAGTAGCCGTAGCTATTATGAGGATTTAATGGCAGCTGGTGTGCGTATTGCAGAATTTAAGGGTGGTTTATTACATACCAAGAGTTTGCTGATCGATCAGCGCATTGCGATGTTTGGCTCCGTTAATTTTGATATGCGTAGCCTGCATCTCAATTTTGAAATTAGTTTATTGATTTATAACGTAGAATTTTGTGAGCGCCTCAATACGCTGTTGCAAAGTTATATTAAAAAATCAAATTTTGTTGACCCAATAACTTGGGCTAAACGCAGTCGTCTTCAAAGACTGAAAGAAAATGCTGGGTACTTAATTTCTCCACTGCTCTAAGGATGCCCTGCGGACAGGCACGCAGAAGCCTAAATTAAATCGCGCCAGCTTGGCGCAGCGCACTAATTTCATTCTGCGATAGCCCCAATTCTTGCAAGATAGAAGTGGTGTGTTCCCCCACACTGGGTATGGGGCCCATGCGATATTCATAGGCATTATTTATGCCAGGGGGAATGAGTGCTGGCATGCTACCGCTAGCGCTTTCTACCTCGGCCCAGCGTTGTCGAGCGGCTAGTTGTTGGTGTTGCCACAAGCCAGCCATATCGTTTAATTTAGCATTGGCTATTTGGGCCTGATCAAGCCTAGTAATCACTTGTTGGCTATTAAGTGGCCGAAAAGTTTCTAAAATAATTTGCTCAAGAGCTGCACGGTTCTCATTGCGCTGAGCATTACTATTAAAGCGAGGATCAATAGCTAGTGCTTCATTAAGTAGAACCTGACGGCAAAATTGCAACCATTCACGTTCATTTTGCAAGCCTAACATCACCGTCTGCCCATCTCCCGCCTGAAAGGGTCCATATGGATAAATAGTTGCATGGGCGGCAGTATTGCGGGATGGTGGCGGAGCATTATCCATGGCGTAATAGAGTGGGAAACTCATCCACTCACTTAAACATTCCAGCATCGAGATATCAATACAAGAGCCCAGTCCCGTTTTCTCACGTAATAGTAAGGCTGCCAAAATATTAGAATAGGCATACATGCCGGCGGCAATATCGGCAATCGAGTTGCCCGCTTTACTAGGTTGTTCTGGTGTGCCGGTAACAGATAAAAAGCCAGCTTCACTTTGAATTAAAAGGTCGTAGGCTTTTTTATCGCGATAGGGGCCATTATTTCCATAACCAGATACATCGCAATAAATTAAACGCGGATTGATTTTTTGTAAATTATCGGCACTAAGACCCATGCGCGTTGCAGCACCAGGGGCTAAGTTTTGTACAAAAATGTCAGCAGTTTGCAATAGCTTGTGCAGAATCTCTAAGGCAGCCGCTTGCTTTAAGTCAAGTGTTAAGCTTTCTTTGGAGCGATTAACCCAAACAAAATGGGATGACATACCTTTAGCGCGGGCATCGTAAGCACGGGCAAAGTCGCCTAATTTAGGGCGCTCAATCTTAATCACGCGAGCACCTAAGTCGGCTAGTTGACGCGTGCAAAAAGGTGCCGCAATTACATGCTCTAAGGCCACGACTGTGATGCCATCTAGGGGTCTTGGGGCATTCAGGGTTTTACTCGTGTGGGGCAGAGAGGCAGACATTAGAATGAACGGGGCAAACCGAGAACATGCTCAGCAATATAAGCATAAATTAAGTTGGTTGAAATGGGCGCTACTTGGTAGAGACGAGTTTCACGAAATTTACGTTCAATATCATATTCACTGGCAAAGCCAAAGCCACCAAAGGTTTGAATACACATATTGGCAGCTTCCCACGAAGCTTTTGCTGCCAAATATTTCGCCATATTGGCTTCAGCACCACAAGCAGCTCTAGCATCAAACAGTGTGCAGGCTTTAAAGCGCATTAAATTGGCAGCTTCAGTTTCAATATAGCTTTCAGCTAGCGGAAATTGAATGCCCTGATTTTTACCAATGGGGCGATCAAAGACGATACGTTCATTGGCGTAGCGACGCGCGCGATCAATAAACCAATATGCATCACCAATGCACTCAGCCGCAATTAAGGCACGCTCAGCATTCAGACCATCTAGAATATATTTAAAGCCTTGACCTTCAGTACCAATTAAATTTTCTGCGGGAATCGCCAAGTTATCAAAAAATACCTCATTGGTTTCGTGATTCACCATATTATTAATTGGGCGCACCTCCATGCCATGGCCAATTGCATCAGCCAAGTTAACAATAAAAATTGACATGCCTTCTGATTTCTTTTTTACTTCAGCTAAGGGCGTAGTGCGCGCTAATAAAATCATTAAGTCAGAATGTTGAATGCGAGAAATCCAGACCTTTTGCCCATGAATAAAATACTGATCCCCTTTTTTAACTGCTATGGTTTTTAGTTTGGTCGTGTCGGTACCTGTACTGGGCTCAGTGACCGCCATACTTTGCAAGCGTAATTCACCCGCAGCAATTTTAGGCAGGTAAAGCCGTTTTTGCATTTCTGAGCCATGTCTTAGTAGGGTGCCCATGTTGTACATTTGTCCATGACATGATCCAGCATTACCCCCAGAAAAATTAATTTCTTCCATAATTACTGATGCTTCTGCTAGCCCTAGGCCAGAGCCACCATATTCTTCGGGAATGAGGGCAGATAGCCAGCCAGCCTCGGTAAGGGTTTTGACGAAGGCCTCTGGATAAGTACGCTGATGATCAACGGTTTGCCAATAGGCAGAATCGAATTGCCCGCAAATTGCCCGCAGGGCTTCACGTATAGCTTGATATTGGTCAGCCTGAGGAATGATAGGGTTCATGATTTGAGGCGTTTAGTTTGAGACGCAATTAAAATAGGGGGTCGATCGTTTGCTGCCTCTAGCATAATCGAATTGTTTATTTTGCTGTTACCAATGAAGGGTAGGCCATGCGGCAAATTCTTGCGGGCATTAAGGTGTTGGAGTTAGGGCAATTAATTGCTGGGCCTTTTGCCGCCAAAACTCTAGCTGATTTTGGGGCCGAGATCATTAAAATTGAGGCGCCAGGTGAGGGAGACCCCTTGCGCAAATGGCGGATGTTATATGAAGGCACCTCGGTTTGGTGGCAAGCACAGTCACGTAATAAAGAGTCAGTTTGTCTTGATTTACGCGTGCCTGAAGGTCAAGCAATTGCCCGTAGTTTAGCTTTAGAGGCGGATGTGTTAGTAGAAAATTTTCGCCCTGGAACCCTAGAAAAATGGGGCTTGGGTTGGGAAGAGCTGCATCGTCTTAATCCACGCTTAATTATGTTGCGTATTTCTGGCTATGGTCAAGATGGCCCTCGGCGCGATGAGCCTGGCTTTGCGGCAATTGGTGAGGCAATGGCAGGGCTGCGCTACATTACTGGTGAGCCTGGTGGCGTACCAGTGAGGGCGGGCATTTCTTTAGGCGACACGATTGCAGGTTTGCATGGTGCTCTGGGCGTTATATTGGCACTTTACGAGCGTGATGCGCGGGGTGGTGAAGGACAAATGATTGATGTGGCATTGTATGAATCTGTATTTAATTTAACCGAAAGCTTATTACCAGAATATTCGGTATTTGGTGCGGTCCGACAGCCTGCCGGCGGTGCTTTACCAGGCATTGCGCCTTCAAACGCTTATCCCTGTGCTGATGGTCAATATATTTTGATTGCGGGTAATGGCGATTCTATTTTTAAACGCTTAATGCTTTTAATTGGACGCGCCGATTTGGCCGATGACCCCGCATTAGCGCGCAACGATGGTAGAGCCATACGGGCAACTGAAATTGATACTGCAATTGCCAAGTGGACTCGTCATTTGACACTCGAAGAGTTGTTAGAGCGCTTATTAAGTGCAGCTGTACCGGCTGGCCGAATTTATACCGCACAAGATATTGCTAGCGATGTGCATTATGCCGCGCGCGGAGCAATTACTACCATCATATCTGCCGATGGTTTGCCAGTAGCTATGCCAGCTATTTTTCCGAAGTTATCGCATAATCCTGGCGCGATTCGTCAACGCGCACCTACCTTGGGCGAGCATACCGATGCCGTTCTACTTGCCGCCGGAATTACTCAAGCACAAATTACCAGCTTACGTTTAGCTGGAGTTATTGCTTAATGGCAGAAATTCTCCAGCAATTATTGCAATGGGTACAGTTACCCGAAGTTGGTTTAAGTGCTTTATTTATTACTGCGTTTGCTTCGGCAACCTTAATTCCATTTGGCTCAGAACCAATTTTGTTTGGCTATATTAGTCTGCGTCCCGAGATGTATTGGGCGGCTATCGGCGTGGCAACCTTGGGCAATACCTTGGGCGGCATGCTCGATTGGTGGCTGGGGTTAGTGGCGCGTAATGCTTATGAATCTTTAAAGGGTCCAACTCATTATCGTCTTGAAAAGTGGCTTGAGCGCAGTGGCCCGAAGCTGTTGTTATTGGCTTGGTTGCCTGGCATTGGCGATCCCCTCTGTTTGGTTGCGGGATGGATGCGGTTGGCGTGGCTACCTTGTCTCATCTATATGGCAATTGGAAAGTTATTACGTTTTATTACCTTAACTTGGTTGTTAACTGAAATTCCGATGCGCTATTGGCAGCAACTAGCCGAATGGTTGCATTTGCCAATCTTCCATTAAATCTAAGGTAGATTTAATGGGCTAATAGCAACTGTTCCTCGAGAGCACTCATTAAACCGCACAATATTTCTGCTGAATCTCATCGTTAGCTAATAAACCTTGAGCAGTATCTTCGAAAACAATTTCACCTTGATCAATAATATAGGCTCGATCTGAAATCGAAAGGGCTTGTTGAACATTTTGCTCAACCAATAAAATGGTAATGCCTTGGTTGCGCATGCGGACAAATAATTCAAACATTTCATCAACTAAAACTGGCATGATGCCTTCAGAGGGCTCATCAAGCAAAATTATTTTCGGTTTACCAATGATGGCTCTAGCAATCGCCAGCATTTGTTGTTCACCACCTGATAGTGAGCTACCATCTTGATTTAAACGTTCTTTAAGACGTGGAAAAGTCTCAGCGATTTCGTCAACTAAGGCGTGCAAATCACCACGCGATTTTTTCGCGATCACGCCGAGCTCAAGATTTTCTTTGACTGTTAAGCCTGGTACGATGCGCCGATCTTCAGGAACGTAAGCTAAACCAAGGTGGTACCGCAGATGTGCTGGCTGTGTTAGAAAAGAAACGCCGTCAAGCAAAACGGTACCACTGCGTTTCTCGATTAAGCCCATTAAGGTACGCAGCGTGGTCGTTTTACCAGCTCCATTACGCCCCATAAGAGTTACTATTTCACCTCGTTGAATTTCAAGAGAAATACCTTGAATCACATGGCTTTGGTCGTACCAAGCATTGAGCTTTTCGATTTTCAACATAATTAGCTCTGACCCAAATAAACCCGGCGAACTTCCGCATTACTCTGGATTTCTGCGGGACTACCTTCAGCCAAAAATTCGCCATGATGCAAAACGATAATGCGTTGGCAAAGACCCATAATTAGCTTCATTTTGTGCTCAACTAAAATGACGGTACGCTCAGTAGCTAGGGTACGAATTAAATCCATCATTACCAGCGTTTCTTGAGGTGACATGCCAGCAGTCGGCTCATCTAATAATAATAAGCTAGGGCTACAGGCTAGGGCCATGGCAATTTCGAGGGCACGTTGTTGGCCATGCGCTAAATCACCAGCTTTACGATCACGTAATTTTTCTAAATTAACTCGCCGCAGTAGCTCTTCGGCGACGGCAATAGGATCAGGATAACTTTGTGCATTTTTCAAGAAATTAAAACGCGAAGTCTCCATTTGGGCTGCCACTCGAACGTTTTCATGCACGCTAAGTTTTTTAAAAACATTCGTAATTTGAAAACTTTTCGAAATTCCTAGCCGCGGAAATTCATATTGTTGCTGTCCAGTAATATTGACACCATTAAATATAATTTCGCCACTCGAGGGCGGAAAGGCGCCGCTAAGAAGATTAAAAAAAGTACTTTTACCTGCCCCATTAGGACCAATAATGGCCGTTAATGATCCCGCTGCAAAGCTTGCTGAAACATTATTAAGCGCCCGAAATTTACCAAAGT
>CAJASX010000056.1 GCA_903944725.1 uncultured beta proteobacterium | reverse complement strand
TTTTTTACTTCTTTAATGAAACCCCTGAATCTACAGCGGACCGTAATTAGTACTGCAAGTGCAGTAAAAACAAAAAAGACTTCGCAGTTAACCACGGCGATTGCCCATCAAGGTGCACCGGCACACTTACGTATCGCTGTCTTGGGTGATGATCTAGCGCAACAGCTTGCCAAGGCAGTAGAAAAACTACAACCCCTTACGCCACCAGTGATTTATTTAGATATTCCACTACATAATCCATTAGCTGCCCAAGAAATTGAAGCCTTAGAGCAGCTGGGTTTTTTCTGGGCTACTTGGCTACCCAATTTCGAGCAGGGCGGTGATATTTTGCGTTTGCAATGCTTACAGGATCAGCGGGTCGATGAGCAGGATATTGTCTGTGCGCGAAAAGCCGGCGAGGCAGTACGTGACCATGTGTTAGCCGAATGGCAACGGGTGCAAAAAAATATACACAAAATGAAAGCAGCCCCATAAAAAAATGATTCAAGCTACTGAAACGACCAAATGACAGAAGATTTAGTTTGGATCGAGCAATTTCAAGCGCAGTTAGTGGCAAAGCCTAATTTAAGTCCAGCACAAATTGCCGCAGACCTAGATTTACTTTTTACTAACCCAGCTTTGATGCAGCTATCTTTTTCTGCTTTGGTAAAACGCTTGATTGAATCGCCGGTCTGGCAAAGTTTCGATTATGACAATAACCCCTATAAAGCTCTTTGTCTGCAATTAAGCAATGAAATTGAGGCTTATAACCTAGGCTTAAAAGCTCAGCCAGCCTATCATTCCTTAAGTCACTTTAAAGATGTCTGCCTAAGCATTACCCTCCTTATTGCCCAGCAAATTCCCCAAGCAATTGCTGCACAACCAACTGACGAGGTAAAGCAAGATTCTGTTTTAAAAATAGATTCTAGTAACCCCTGGTATTTATCGGCAGAAGAAGCTTGGATTTTGCTGTTTGCCGCGATTGGGCATGATTTTGGTCATACTGGAATGATGAATGCAGTACCGTTTGAGATTGAGAAAAAATCGATTGAACAAATTCATCTCTGGCTACGTTCACAGAATTTATCTAGTGATTTTATTGATGAACTCATGTCTAAAGTTGAGACCATCATTTTGGCCACAGACCCAAGGTATTTAAAATCCTTATTTAATATCATCCAGAGCACCAGCCCACTGCCCACTAAATTAAATTACCTGAGCATGTTGATGGTGGAAGCGGACTTATTAGCTAGCTCCCTGCCGACACGTGGGGTTTTGCTAACAGAGGCACTGGCTACAGAATGGCAAGCCCATTACCCCGATAAAGCTCAGATTCTCAAGGCCCCTGATGGGCGCCTGAAATTTTTACAGCACATTGCTTTCTTGGGACCGCATGCTCAGCGTTTAGCCCTCAATGCCAGCCGCATGGAACTCATCGAGCAACTACAAAAAAGTAAGCCTATTTCTTCTTAAGAAAGAATTGCAGAATTTTAGCCGTAATACTTTTCGATGCAGTGATAATGGTATTGTCTTTGCCATCTTGAGTTGCAAAGGTTTCATTTTGCGCTTGACGCTGGGCTAGGACATCAGAAAATTGTTTCACTAAGTCGGGGTTAGAATCCAACAAAGGCGCAATATTTTCTTTTGAAACTTCAAGCAAAATTGCATTTGTTTTGGCAAATACATCTGCTGAGCGCACTGCACCTGTGAGCATTGACATTTCACCGACAAAATCACCAGGCCATAGGGTTGCCACGACTTTAAGTTCACCCGATTTATCAGGAATTTTTACCTCTAAAGTGCCTTCAGAAATAATATACATCCAATCTTCCTCCGCACCCTTTTGAATAATAGGCTGGCCAGCATAGCAATATTTAGTTTTAATTGCTTTAGCAAGAGTGGAAATTTCATCATTACTGAGTAATTTTAAAATACCTAAATCATATGAATCTAAGAGGCGATTTTCGGTATCAGTAAAGTTTTCTAATGGATGTTGAGCCTCAAGCCGATTAAGATTTACGCCAGCTGCCTTAAAGAAGCGGACAAAGCACAGCAAAATAATACTTTGTGCACGCCATGTGACTAGGGAGGGCAAACATTCATATTTTATTAAATAAGTAATGGCACCTTCTTGAAGGCCAGCAAGCCTACAGGAATGCCAGGGCTTAAACTCAGGATTATTGGCAATGACATGGGTTAATGCTAGCTCCATAATGGCTAAAATACGTTCAGGATTATTCCGTGCAGTAAGTTGATATTCAAATTTGCGCCGAGACCAGACCCCTGCCTCCTGTTTGGATAAATTAATATAATTAAGCGCTAAAAATTTTTGGTTATGAATACGTTTAACAAGGCCTTTGCTATTTTTTAGCACTACCATACGGTAATCAATTTCTTTTACTTGGAAATATTCTGTTGCGCCATCGTGACTTACCTCGATCCAATCGTCAATCGATACTAGGCGGTCAGCTTGAATCGTAATGCTACTGACAACTTCGCCAATTAAATCTCTAAAAATATAGGCTAAACCAACACTAAGTGCACCAATAGAGGCTAGCAGATGAGTAAAGTTATGGTCATAGAGTAGTACATAAGCTACCAAGGCAAAAACCGAATAAATCAGTACGCTAATTAATTGGATAATGATGGCAGGAACATGGGTTTTTTCAGTATGCTTATTGTGGCGAACAACCCCAAAGCGCATGATTTGATCGATGGTAAAAGCCAGCAAGACAAATTGGAAAATGGCTAAGCCATCCACCAGTAAGTTCATAGATTCCTTTTCAAAATCACTAGCATGCCAACTCCAAGGACTACCGGCTAATTTATCTAGCAAAAACATTAAGCCAAAATTAAGCGCGATTACTAGCCAGAGGAGGGCCTTGGGTAGCAAAAAGATGCGGAAATTAGGTACGCTCATGATATTTTTTTAAAGGAAATGGGGTTTATCTTAATGTTGAGAATTTATGTCAATAAATGCTTATATTTTGCTAACTATAAAGGATGTAAGAATGGGGCCAAGGCCCTTGCATTCAATTAGCTCACGCTCCTCTAAAATAAAGTGACTAGTTAGGGCTTCCGCAGTAGCTGGGGTTATTTGTATTCGACCGATAGCC
The DNA here is from genome assembly GCA_903944725.1 of uncultured beta proteobacterium. Lineage (GTDB taxonomy): Bacteria > Pseudomonadota > Gammaproteobacteria > Burkholderiales > Burkholderiaceae > Polynucleobacter > Polynucleobacter hahnii. The sequence continues at coordinate 1,999 of CAJASX010000056.1, read as the reverse complement.
GAGGTTGATTCCATACGGCTTGCGGTATTTACAGTATTACCCCAAAGATCATATGAGAACTTGGTAAAGCCAATTACACCAGCTACCACTGGCCCCGAATTAAGGCCAATACGCATTTGTAGAGCAGCACCATACTCTTGATTAAATGCAGCTAAATCCTGATACATACCTAGCGCCATATCGCCTGCAATAATGGCATGATCAGAACGAGGAATTGGTAGGCCACCAACCGCCATATAAGCGTCGCCAATTGTTTTAATTTTCTCCAAACCTAATTCTTCTGCTCGTTTATCAAAGCGCGTAAATAAGTCATTCAGTAACTTTACGAGATCAGCAGGCGACTTAGTGGCAGACATCTTCGTAAAACCAACTAAATCACTAAACAAAATTGTAACCTCAGGATAAGATCCAGAAATATTTTTTTCACCTTTTTTAAGACGTTCAGCAATCGGCTTTGGCAAAATATTAAGCATCAGTTTTTCAGTTTTCATTTGCTCAATATTGAGTAATTCTTTTTCATGTTGCAGTAAGACAATACGTTCACGGTCTAAATCGCGTAAGCGTTTTTTTTCAAGTGAAGAAAAAACCCGCGCACGCAATAAAACGGGATCAAATGGCTTGGGCAAATAATCTTCAGCGCCTATTTGAATACACTCAACAGTTTTTTCGAACTGTTCAGCACCTGAAACTACAATGATTGGTAGATAACTCAGTGTGGGATCTGACTTTACAATATTTAACACCCCTAAGCCATCTAATTCAGGCATTTCCATATCCAGTAGCATGAGGTCAAAAGGTTCAGCGCGTACTTTTTCAAGCGCTTCATTCCCATCCCCTGCTTCAATAATATTCGTAATGCCCACATTATTGAGCTCCCGAATTAACAGTCGTCTAAGGGTGCGACTATCATCGACCACTAATACTTTCATTAGCTTAGTTTGTTCAAGTAGTTCTGGCGAGATATTTTTAAAAATTGCTGGTGTATTCATTAGCTTAGCGACTCCTTACTTACATCTTTGCAGTAATAAGACACACGATCTGCCTGCTGTACTTTGAAGGATTGATCATAGAGAATTGATTCTGATGAGCCCAGCAATAAGCAGCCACCGTCATCTACCAATTGCAGGCGTAACTTATTAAAAATCTTAGCTTTAGTTTCAGCATTAAAGTAAATTAAAACATTACGAATTAATATTAAATCAAATTTTGGCATGACAGGCCAATCTTTGACAAGATTAAGACTTTCAAACCGAATCATTTGGCGTAACTCAGCATTAATCTCGTATTGGCCATTAGGCAAAAGTTTAAAGTAACGTTTAATTTGTTCATCAGTTAGACCACGCTTTATTTCAGTTTCTGAATACGTGCCACTACGCGCCTGTTTTAAAGCTGGCTCAGAAATATCAGTCGCAATAAAGTTGATTTTCCAGTAATACAGCTCGGGAAAGTTTTCCCGCAATAAAATAGCGAGGCTGTAGGGTTCTTGACCTGAAGAGGCTGCTGCGCACCAAATTGATAAGGTTTTCGTATCGCGGCACTTAGCAATCAGCGCAGGAATAATCGTGGTCCGCAGTGTGTCAAACGGAAATTTATCACGAAAAAACATTGTTTCATTGGTTGTCATTGCTTGAAATGACTGGTGATGCAAAATACCAATGGGATTGACTAAGAGGTGTTGAATTAAGGCATGATGATCTTTAAAGTGGTTGGCACGGGCAATAACTGCTAAGCGTGAGGCCACTAAATATTCCTTACTATGATCTAATGCAATTCCCACATTCTCTTCAAGCATTTGGAAGAACAAATGAATATTATTTTGATGGATCGTGAGGGCGCGCGTCATTATTTTCTTTGCGTGCGAAAGACAACTTCATTTGGAATTTCACTTAATGGCAAAATTTTTTCAGCCAAATTGGCATTAGCTATAGCTCCAGGCATACCCCAAATAACACTGGTTTCTTCATCTTGTACCAGTACTCGCCCATTAGCATTAACAATA
>CAJASX010000055.1 GCA_903944725.1 uncultured beta proteobacterium | reverse complement strand
TTTACGATTCTAGAAACAATTAAGGCAAATGCTAAATTCCCCACTTCGCAGTCGATTAATACGATAGATGGCGTGCGGGTTGAATATGCCGATGGTTTTGGTTTGGCCAGGCCCTCTAATACCACGCCAATAGTGGTGATGCGCTTTGAGGCCGACAGCGAAGCAGCAATTCAACGCATTCAAGCTGAATTTAAAGTAGCTTTATTGGCTGCTAAGCCAGACGCAAAATTACCGTTTTAATTAAGCTAAGTTACTTTTAAGCCTGTGCACTAAAGCAAGACTGTGCTAATATCCCTATTAACTATGCGCATATTTAATGGGGATTATAAATGCCTATAATATCGGCATGACTACCCGCTCAGTAACCGCACCATACCCCTTATTCACTACCTTGAAAAAACCAATTAACCTCACTCTAAGCAGCGAAGTGCTAGAAGAAGCAAAGTTACTAGGTATTAATATATCCAAAGCATGCGATACCTTTTTGACCGACCTGGTTAAAAAAGAAAAAACACGTCGCTGGCAAGCCGAGCATGCAGAATTCATCTCTGCCTATAACAAAACAATTGAAAAAGAGGGCTTACCATTGGATGAATGGAGGACTTTTTAATGGCTCGATTTCATGTTTATGAAAATGAAAGTCATCAAGCCAAAAATACTCCTTTTCTTCTTGATGTTCAGACTGATTTACTCAGTTCGCTAGACACTAGAGTAGTGATTCCACTGAGAATGGCTAATCTCTACGACTCTCGCAAATTACCACAAGATTTAATGCCCTTATTTTTAATAGCAGGTAGAAAGTTTGTTTTAGAAACGCCAAAAATGGCGGCCGTACCTACTCGAATCCTAAAAAAATCCGTAGGTAATTTAATTGCCGAACAAAATCGCGTCATCACAGCAATTGACCGTCTATTTCATGGGTTTTAATAAGGTACTGCCGTTTTAATTAACGCGTAATCTTTTTAATTTCTTTAAGCTGATTTTTTTCATCGACCAAAATCACTTTGGGAATATGCGACTTGGCTTCAGCCTGATCAAGCGGCCCATAGGTACAAATAATCAGCTGGTCGCCTACATGTGCTTTGCGAGCGGCAGCGCCATTCAAGGCGATCGCACCTGAACCCCGCTTAGCTTTAATGATGTAGGTTGAGAAACGTTCACCATTATTGATGTTGTAGAGCTCGATCTTCTCGTACTCACACATCTCAGCGGCGTCGAGTAAATTCTCATCGATACCGCAAGAGCCTTCATAATGCAAATCGGCCTCGGTAACTATTACCCGATGCAATTTAGCCAACAACATGATTCGTTTCATACGACCCTATCTTCGCTATTTAAGGCGCTTATTCTAACGCGAAATAAGCCCAAATTAATGTAGTTTTGGTTTATTGGTAATTTCATTGGGGCTAGTATTGAGCTCTACTGATGGCTGCACAGCAAAATTGCCAACCATAAATGGCGCTCCCCACGCAGCAGTCTCACGCAATTGGTCTAATAAAAGACACATTGCCTGTAAGGTAGGTCCACCTAATTTTAGGTTTAGGTTGGCGCCACCCGGCAACACAAAGTCCATCGATAGTACGTCGGCCTCACCGTCTTTGCTTAATTCGCACTTCACATCCATCACCAATAATGGATCAGCCCCAATGGGGTAATTGCTAGCTGCTTGATACGCTTCAGCACCGACTTGTCCGCCCTGCTCGCCTTTTGCTTCCCCCTGCTGTGATGCTTGCTTACTGACTTGCTCTTTTAAGGCCTCTTTTTGAAATTCAGTAATCGCTGCTGCAGTTTCAGGTGAGTGGGTTTTCTCTAAATGCTTAGTGAGAAGATGTGCGGTAGCTCCTAAGATAAATAAAGTAACCCGGCGCGTAAACCAGAAACGGAATTCTGCATCATCGATCGTATTAAAACGAAAGAGTAAACGATCTTCATGCGTAAGATAGCTGCCGTTAAATTGTTTGATAGTCATTATTGGTCATCCTCTTGAGTATCATCGCCTTTTTTCTTGCGATCCCTATTTGCCTCAATTTTATCTAGATGCACAGTGGCATCCGTTTTATCGGGATTTATTCTCAATTGATTGCTATTTTTACTGTATGGCTGGAGGTTGAAATTAGCCTCGCCGCCAACCATGGAAACTGACACTTCCGAATTGACATCAAAAATCATTTTAGCAACTTCAAAATTATTATTAGCTAATATTAGCGACTGTAATATTCCCGCTGACATTTGATCTGATCTAATTTGACTGGCTTGGTTAATACCTAAATTAATCGAATTCGTACCAGACTCTGATTGCCCGCCATTGTTAGCAATGCCACTGATACCTACCGTACCAATCAAGCCGTCTAAGCTGCCGCTTAAACTACCAGACCCACCGCTACCTGGCGCTACTTGATAATCGCTACCTGGCGCTACTGGATATCCGCTACCTGGAATCGAGCTGAGTCCAGCGCTAGAACTAAGAGTTGAGGCAGCAATAGTAGTAATGCTGCCACTGGTAACTGTGCCGGTAGGCGTTGCATCACCAAAAATCAAGGTTCTAAATTCAACGCTGTAAGGTCTTGAAATATCACCAATTGACCCGGCCGAAATTGTTGGTGGATCAAGTAAAGAGGCATCAGCATCATGAGAAATTGCAGCGACGTATAAAGAATGGTTATGCCCTGCGGCTGATCCCGAGGTAGTTAAATCGTTAATACTTCCCACAAATGCAACCGATGGATCTTCTGATATCAAGGTTCTAGCATTAACGCGATTTTTACCATCCAACGAATTTTGTACTACGGTTGGATTTAAACCAACGTCTGTTATGTATTTATCTAACAAGAACCCTTCATTACCGTTATCACCTACGTATACTGCACCTGTATACGTTTGACGATATTTAGTTAATATATCTGCGGTTAATTCAATTCGTGGTGCAGTAATTACCAGTGAATTAAGGCCATGTAATACACCATCAGATCCCAATAAGGATCCTACGCTATCGTTGATGGCAATCGTGGTGGCAGCTGTTACGGTTAAAGAATTCGGCGTAGCTGAGTAACTTGAAGCCAAGGCAGCTGGACTATCAATCTTGCCATTAAAGGTAATGCCGACATTATTTGAGCTTAAGGTAATCATCGATCCAGCTGAAGGATTCAAAATAATATTCGCGTTATATACCTGAGCACCATTGCTAGTAATATCCGATATCAGTTGGAGATTAGCGCTTCCCGCAATGCCATTCGGGGTATTTACCAGCAAGCTCTGAATAGTCGTGCCGGTAGTCGTACCTAACGAGCCATTATTAGAAACTACTGCTCCGCCGCTAATTGCATGTAGACTGCCCAATAAAGTAGTGGCATTGGTTAATATTAAGTTACCAGTGAAGCCAGCATTATTGCCGCTTACTGTTAATGTGCCAGCACCCGATTGATTGATTGCTCCAGTACCGCTCACGTTATTACTAAAATTAAAGTTATTCGAGCCAGTAAAGTTAATCTCTCCATTATTCACAATTGAACTGCCTGTTGTGCCAACCAAAGCGCTATCATAAACCACTGTTTTACCTACGGGAATAATGACCTCACCCACATTATTGCCAGTTGGCGTAGCCCCATTAGCCCAGTTAATTGAATTCGACCAAAGCCCTGCGGTAGTGGAGATATAGGTAACCGAAGGTAATTGAGTAATTGTGCCAATATTGCCAGTTAATTGGCTTGATGATAAGAAATAATTATTGGCGTCAGCACCACTTAAGGCAACGTTAATTGTCACTGATTTAGCTACGCCAACATTTTGATCAACAAAGTTACCTGTGCCTTTCATCGAAACTAGGTCACCTGAGATGATGTTACTTAATACTGGATTCGTATTTAATACTAAGTCGCTAATGCTCGCTGTGCCATCATAGACTTTACTCACTCCCGAGACCCCAAGGCTTGTAGCAGGAAGGCTCAAAGCATTAACTGCAGTACCACCAACGACAGTCATTGTTTGGAAATTGGCCCCACTCACACTTGAGGTAAGGGCCTTCATGTTGTATCCACCGGCATTTAAATTTCCGGAGTTACTAAATGAATCTACACTTGAAATTGCTCCGAGCGTGAATGTGGCGATACTAGTACCCGCTCCATCTTGAACAGTGAATACCCCCCCTGCTAAGCTCGGTGTTAAGGAAGTTGGATTGGGGGCTCCAGCAGCTAAATACTGTGCCGTTACATTAGCGGCGTTATAAGTGGCTGGTGTGCCATAGTTGCTTGTCGTAGGCAATACGCGCACCAATAAATTCTGCTCCCCTAAAATTGCATAATTACCATTCATATAAGTAATTTGGTAGTTACCATTATTTGCTCCATAGCCACTTGGAGTTAACGCGTAATTGCCAATCACATTACTAGATGGACTACTTCTTGTAATCACTGGGGTACCAGTAATGTCAGCTGCAGTTTGACCGGCAACAAATCCGCTATATAAAACTCCTGCATATCCACCAGTGCAAGCTACTCCGCTACCGCAGTTATTAGCATAGCCCTGGGCATCAGTTTGTGTCACAAAACGACCATCATTTACAGCCATTACCGTTAATTGGGCGGGCGTGATATTGCTGGTATTAGAGCTGGCTTTAGTCACACTATAATTATTGCCATTATTACCATCACTAATCGTTGCTGACAATAAATTGACTGTTTTATTTGCTCCCACGTTAGCCGCAGCAGCTCCAACGCCCGCAAATACCACATCAGCATTACTTACTGAATCACCAGTTAATACTCCACCAGCTGTTTTTAGTTGGGCGCTCATATTATTGAGATCGCCTACTGTCATGTTATAGGTATAACCACCGTCATAGACTTTATTAATCACTGGGGCAGTTAATACCACTGCTAAAGGCGTAACAGATATAGAAGTATTAGCAGTATTTAAGGCATTGTAGTTTGAAACCGCAGCACTACCTACTGGCATCAATGTTAGCCCGGATGTATCAGCTAAATTCTGGCTAGCCTGAACATTTTTAGAATTCATATTCGCAGAACCGGTGGCGGTAAAGGTTTCGCTATTAACGCCAGTAATTACTAGATTAGTGCCAGCAAAAGTAATTTGTCCATCGTAAATTTTAGTGCCAACTGCACTTAAGTTTGCCGGTGTTAGTGTAACCTTATTAGTATTAGTGGATGCGGGTGTAGCGTTATACGCTTGAGTAATTGAGTAGTTGCCCAATACTACAGTACCGACATTGATGACAATTGAAGCTACATAATTAGTGCCATTGGCGCTTACATTTGCATTATTAATCGTTGCACTACTTAATGAAGTAATCGAATCAGTTCCTAGCAAGCCATAAGGAGTAAAGCTCGTTGGAGTAACTACGGTATTGCCATTGTAAGTTGCAGTTAGCACGATACCCAATGGTGCTTGATTAAGTGTCGCCGTATTGGTCGTGGTGGTACTTGGTGTAGCGTTATAGGCCTGAGTAATGTTGTAGTTATTCAGATTAGCAGTACCGCCACCGCTCACAATCGCAGTGACATACTTATTCGTAGTAGCTACGTTAGCATCGCTTATAGTAGCGCTCGTAATCGAGGTAACCGTTTCGGTAACGGGGCCTACTAAACCGGTAATTGTATAAGAAGTAGGCACAATCACAGACGTGCCGCTATAGGTAC